>JAFYOK010000236.1 GCA_017560175.1 Clostridia bacterium
GATCGAGCTGTCCGGCATGAACAGCACATCCATCAACCAGCCCTACATCACAGCCGATGCAACAGGCCCCAAGCACCTGGAAATGACTCTGACACGCGCTAAGTTCGACGAACTGACACGCGACCTGGTCGAAGCTACCATGGGTCCCGTCCGTCAGGCTATGTCCGACGCTAAGATCGATGCATCCAAGCTGAACAAGATCCTGCTGGTCGGCGGTTCTTCCAGAATCCCCGCCGTTCAGGAAGCTGTTAAGCGCATCACAGGCAAGGATCCCTTCAAGGGCATCAACCCCGACGAGTGCGTTGCACTGGGCGCAGCCATCCAGGGCGGCGTTCTGGGCGGCGAGGTCAAGGGCGTTATCCTGCGTGACGTCACACCTCTGTCCCTGGGTATTGAGACTCTGGGCGGTGTCTGCACAAAGATCATCGAAAGAAACACAGCTATTCCCATCACAAAGAAGCAGGTCTTCTCCACCGCTGCCGATGGTCAGACCTCTGTTGAGATCCACGTCCTGCAGGGCGAGCGCGATTTGGCTGCAGGCAATAAGACTCTGGGCCGTTTCAACCTGGACGGCATCCCCTCCGCACCCCGCGGCGTTCCCCAGATCGAGGTCGCATTTGACATCGACAGCAACGGTATCGTAAACGTTTCTGCCAAGGATCTGGGCACAGGCAAGGAGCAGAAGATCACCATCACTGCTTCCAGCAACCTGTCTAAGGAAGATATCGACAAGGCAGTTCAGGAAGCTGAGCGCTTTGCCGAGGAAGATAAGAAGCGCAAGGAAGAGGTCGACACACGCAACAACGCCGAGAATCTGGTTTACCAGACCGAGAAGTCTCTGGGCGAGCTGGGCGATAAGGTCTCTGCCGCTGAGAAGGCTCCCATCGAGGAGCAGCTGAATAAGCTGAAGGAAACACTGAAGGGCAACGACATCGCTGCCATCAAGGCCGACAGCGAAGAGCTGACCAAGCGTTTCTATGCCATCGCTGAAAAGCTGTATGCACAGGCCGCTCCCCAGGACGGTGCTGCACAGCCCGAGAACAACGGCCCCGACGGCGCAGTTGATGCCGATTTCGAAGTTGTTGACTAAGATTTAAATATCGTACCATGGGCGGGGGAAACTCCGCCCATGTGTCCGTTGGTCGGATACCGGCCCTTGAAATACTTGGCCGGTTTCATTGAATAAACTGAATTTATTCAATGCGCCGCAGGCACAACAATTTTTCATTTTTCATTCTTCATGCGGCCATCGGCCGCGCTTCATTTAAACAAAAGGAGTATACACACATGGCAGAGGAGAGGCGTGACCTCTACGAAGTGCTCGGGCTGAGCAAGGGCGCTTCCGACGAAGAGATCAAGAAGGCTTACAGAAAGCTTGTTAAAAAATATCATCCCGACCTGAATCCCGGCGATAAAGAGGCCGAGGCAGCGATGAAGGAAGTCAACGCCGCCTACGAGGTCCTGTCCGATGCCGAGAAGAAGGCCAAGTACGATCAGTTCGGTTGGGCAGGTATCGATCCTTCCTATGGCGCAGGTCAGGGCGGCTACGGCGGCTTTGGCGGCATGGGTATGGATATGGACGACCTCAGCGACCTGTTCGGCAGCATGTTCGGCGGCGGCTTTGGCGGTTTTGGCGGCATGGGCGGCGGACGTTCTTCCGCACGCAACAGCAACCGTCCCCAGAAGGGCCGAGATATGGAGATCGAGATCGAACTCAGCTTTGAAGAAGCGGCTTTCGGCTGCGAAAAGACCATTGCCGTTACACGCAGCGAGCATTGCGAAAGCTGCGGCGGCAGCGGTGCCAAGGCCGGTACATCTCCCGAGACCTGCCCCACCTGCGGCGGTACAGGTACAGTACGTACCATGCAGCGCACAGCCTTTGGTACATTCCAGTCTACCGGCCCCTGCCAGAACTGCGGCGGTACCGGTAAGATCATCAAGGAACCTTGCACAGAGTGCAGCGGCGCAGGTCAGATCCGCAAGAAGCGCAAGATCAGCGTCAAGATCCCTGCAGGTATCGACAATGGCCAGACCATCCCCCTGCGCGGTCAGGCACATGCCGGCAAGAACGGCGGTCCTGCCGGTGACCTCTATGTCACCGTTCGCGTCCGTCCCCACAACCTCTTCAAGCGCAGCGGCCAGGACATTTATCTGGAGATGCCCATTTCCTTCTCCCAGGCCTGCCTGGGCGCACAGCTGACTGTTCCCACCATCGATGGTAAGGTTCAGTACTCCATCGAAGAGGGTACGCAGCATGGCGCGACCTTCCGCCTGCGCGGACAGGGTCTTGCCGATCCCAACGGCCGAAGAGGCCGCGGCGACCAGTATGTTCAGGTCAAGATCGAAGTTCCCCGCAACCTGACCGAGGAGCAGAAGGATATTCTCCGCCGCTTTGACGACTGCGTCGGCGACGAGTGCTACGACGAAAAGAAGGGATTCTTCGCGAAGGTGAAGGAGATCTTCAATAAGGATAA
>JAFYOK010000237.1 GCA_017560175.1 Clostridia bacterium
AAGCCCTTCTCCACCAGTTCCTTGGTCTCTTCCAAGGCGATCAGGTCGGCACCCAGGGCGACCTCGATGACATCGGTAAAGCCCAGTGCCTTGATACCGGCGATGACCTGGCCCAGCTTGGGACCCTTAAACTGGCTGGCAATGGCAGGTGCGACCAGTGCATAGACCTTCTTCTCTGCCCCACCCAGAACAGCCTTGAGCTGCTCAACAACGGGCAGCAGATAGGTCTTGTCGGTGATGGCACCAAAGGGGCACTGATAGACACAGGCGCCGCAGTCGGTACACTTGGACTTATCGATCATGGCAACGCCATCTTCGGTCATGCTGATGGCACCGGCCTTGCAGTTACGAACGCAGGGACGCTTGAAATTATTGATGGCACCATAGGGGCAGACGCTGGCACAGCGGCCACACTCGATGCACTTGGACTTATCGATACGTGCCTTCTGATTTTCATCGAAATAGATGGCATCGCGGGGGCAGGCCTCCTGGCAGCGGTGGGCAATACAGCCGCGGCAGTCGGAAGAAACCAGATAGCCCGATACGGGACATTCATCGCAGGCGATATCGATGACCTGGACGATCTGCTCGGTATCTTCGGGGACACCGTTGACGGCGATCTGAATACGCTCGGCCAGAATGGCGCGCTCTTTATAAACGCAGCAGCGCATAGTCGGCTTGGGGCCGGGAGCGATCAGCTTGGGGATACTGGTAAAGCTCTCCATCAGCTTGCCTTCAAAGGCATGACGGGCCACTTCACGCAGGACTTTATAACGCAGGTACTGAACCTGTGTATCAAATCTTTGCATAGAGATTACCTCACTTTCAAAGCAGTTTACTACAATATTATCATATCACGCCATCCCCTGCTGTGCAAGGATTCATCCGAACAATCCATAACCTCCCACCCATCCATCGAAATGGGCAATAAAAAGGCCGGAGCAAATGCTCCGGCCATAAAAACAGGACTTTGATTAGAAATTGACCTCTGTGCCATAGTAGATGCACTCAAAGAGCTTCTGCATATTGGCAGGATCGATCTGTCTGGGATTGGTGCCTGTGCAGGCATCGCCAACAGCCAGCTCCGCAATGAGCGCAATCTTTTCCTTGAACTCGTCTTCCAGAATACCGAACTCCTTCAGAGTTGCAGGAATGCCCATTGCCTTGTTGCAGGCCAGAATCTTGTCGCACAGAGCCTTGGTCAGGCAGTGGGGGCAATCGCCCTCCAGGCCCAGAGAGCGTGCGATCTCAGCATAGCGCTTGAGCGCTGTCTCTTCCTTGGCATTGTACTGAATGACATAGGGCAGATAGATGGCATTGGCGCAGCCATGGGGAATGTGACCTGTGGAGAAAGCCGCACCGGTCTTGTGTGCCATGGAGTGAACGATACCCAGCAGGGCATTGGAGAAGGCCATACCGGCCAGGCACTGGGCATAGTGCATCTGCTCACGGGCTTCCATGCAGCCGTTATAGGAGGCTTCCAGATGATCGAAGACCATGCGGATGGCCTGCATAGCCAGAGGATCGGTGAAGCAGGTGTGTGCTGTGGAAACATAAGCCTCGATGGCATGGGTCAGCGCATCCATACCGGTGTGTGCCGTCAGGGTCTGAGGCATGGTCTCGGCCAGGTCGGCGTCAACAATGGCAACATCGGGGGTAATGTTGAAGTCGGCCAGAGGATACTTTACACCCTTGGCATAGTCGGTGATGACCGAGAATGCAGTAACTTCTGTGGCTGTACCCGATGTGGAGGGAATGGCCAGGAACTTGGCCTTCTGGCGCAGTTCGGGGAAGTTGAAGGGAATGATCAGCTGCTCGAATGTGGTCTCGGGATACTCATAGAATGCCCACATCGCCTTAGCTGCATCGATGGGAGAGCCGCCGCCCATGGAGATGATCCAGTCGGGCTGGAACTCACGCATAGCCTCAGCACCCTTCATAACGGTCTCGACCGAAGGATCGGGCTCAACGTTCTCAAAGAGGCGAACTTCCATGCCTGCTTCCTGCAGATAGGAAACTGCCTTGTCCAGGAAACCAAAACGCTTCATGCTGCCGCCGCCGACAACGATGATCGCCTTCTTGCCATGGAGGGTCTTGAGAACTTCCATTGTGCCCTTGCCATAATAGATGTCTCTGGGTAATGTAAATCTTGCCATTGTGTACGCTCCTTATCAAAATATTTACTTCGTTATGATTTTAACACAACCCTTTTTCTTTGAGAACCACCCATTTTTCTATTGTTTAGCATTCACTTATAGATTTCATTAAAAAAATCAAAAACAATGCTCATTTTTAAAGATTTACAGCAAAAATATATGTTTCAGCTTTCAAAAATCACATGAAAAAA
>JAFYOK010000238.1 GCA_017560175.1 Clostridia bacterium
AGCCACTGCATTGCAACGTGTGCGTATGCTGCTGCGCCGGAGGGCAGAGCATCTTCGTTGAACATTGCCTTGGGATGGTGCAGAGGATGGACATAGCCTTCGGAGGGCTTACCGGCGCACAGGCTCAGGAAGACACCGGGAACTTCATTTGTGACATAAGCAAAGTCCTCGGAACCCATGGAGCCGATGGAGAGGCCCAGATCCTGATGAGCAACGCCTTCCAGGGAGTTCAGAATCTCATCAATTTCGCCGTACAGAGTCTTGTTGTAAGACAGAACGGGGCAACCGCTGCCCCACTCAACATGCGCTTCAGCCTGGAATGCAGCAGCAATACCGGAAACGATGGCTTCCATACGCTCCTTGACCATTGCGCGTGTCTCATTCTTCAGTGTACGGATTGTACCGGACATCATGCAGTCGTTGGGAATAACGTTGGATGTCTTACCACCGTGGATCTGGCCAATGGTCAGAACGATATTGTCTGTGGGATCCATCTCGCGAGCATTGATGCTCTGCAGAGCGACCAGGATACGTGCAGCAACGTTGATGGGGTCAACGCCTGTATGGGGGGATGCACCGTGGCAGCCCTTACCTGTGACATGGATCTCGAACCAGTCAACAGCGGCCATTCTTGCGCCGACACCGCGCATGATGATAGAGCCAACAGGCTGCTCCAGAGCTGTACCGACATGGATGCCCATAGCTGCATCAACATGGGGATTCTCCAGAACGCCGGCTTCGACCATCATCTTACCGCCATCCATGGTTTCTTCGGCAGGCTGGAACATCAGCTTGATGGTGCCTTCGATCTCATCTTCGTGTGCCTTCAGCAGCTGTGCTGCGCCCAGCATCATGGTTGTATGGAAGTCGTGGCCGCAGGCGTGCATGTTGCCGTTGGTCGACTTGAAATCAATATCAGCAGCTTCCTGGACAGGCAGAGCGTCCATATCACCGCGGATCAGGAAGCACTTGCCGTTGCCCTTACCGATTGTGACGACCAGGCCGCTGGAGCCCATACGCTGGGGCTCATAGCCCATCTTCTTCAGCTGTTCTTCAACATAAGCAGAGGTAATGGGCAGATCAAGACCGGTCTCGGGATTCTGATGAAGGTATCTTCTGTGGGCGACCAGTGTATCCTTAATGGCCAGCGCTTCGTTATACATGTTCATAAGTTTTCTTCCTTTCAGTCTTTTTGTGGTTTTTACCAACTGAGCCTACTATAACATATTCTCTTTTAGATAACAAGACGGAATTTGTTAATTTTCACTTTATTTTGAAAATAAAAAGAAAGACACCCTTGCAGATGCCTTTCTTTCAGGTGTTCTTATTCTGTTCTCTGCTGCCCGAAAAGATACCCACCGTGTGCGGCCGTCGGGTCTGTTTGGGGCAATATGCTGCAGGGCCACATGGGCGGTCATCCTTTCTGTAAGGTAATATCTATATCAATTTGTGGTGGCACCATTTATCGATTTACTCTATTATACCATACTTTTTCGCAATAGCAAGATGAAGTTTTCCGTTGTTCCAAACAAAAACAGCACACACCGAAAAGAGAGAAAACGGTGTATGCTGCCTTTGTCGTATTTGTAAGGAGTGGAGTGGGTCTTGTGTATCGCTATACGCTGTATTTGATCACCTGCAATGCAGGCGGTGGTGGTGGTCTGCCATTTTCACTTACAGATCTATAAGCCCGGCAGGCAGTAGCCGCTGTCGGGAAGATTTTCCTTCCCTGTCGACATCTGTATAGTATCACCCCATTATGAACGGCCTGTGAACAGGATTTGAAGGTTTTTGAAATTTGCCACATTCTATTCTATACAGTATAATAAAGAAAAAGCAAAGGAGGCCATCCAATGATCACCTGTGCCGAAGACATTTTAAAGCTGATCGACGATTGGGGCTTTGTCCCCTTTTTCCAAAACGAGATCCCCGGTTTCTCTATCGAAGAACACATCGACCCTGCCCTGTGGTTTTCCGAAACCCGTGACGGCCCATGGGAATGGAAAGGCCCCATCATCCGTCAAAGCGGCTGCGCCTACGGTAAGTTTTTCCGTAACAAAGCCGTATTCATCTCCCCTCGCCTGTTTCCCGACTTTGCCAACCATCGCCGCAATGGTTATGACCTCGATTCCCGTTGGGAGGAAGGTCTGGCTTCCCAGGCTGAGTTTCAGGTATGGGAAACTCTGCAGAAATACGCCTCTCTTTTATCAGTTGACCTCAAGGAACAGAGCGGTTTTGGCAAGAACGGCCGCAAAGGATTCGATGGTGTTCTGACCCGTCTGCAGATGGGCGGATATATCGTCACTACCGACTTTGAATACCGCAAGGATAAGCACGGCAATCCCTACGGTTGGGGCGTTGCCCGCTATGCGCTCCCCGAGCAGCATTTCGGCAACACCTTTACCGATGCCGTCTATCTCCGTGAACCGGAAGAATCCAAGACCATTCTTTTTGACCATCTCCGCGCCCTACATCCCAACATCCCCGAAAAGACACTTTGGAAGATGATTGGTTGATTTCTGCCGCCTGCAAATGCAGGCGGTTTTCTTTTTCACCCCACTTCTCCTTTTGGCATAGACTGTATCGAACCCAAACCGAAAGGAGAACCTGCATGAGCAGATACAACAGCTACTATCCCAATATGCAGGCTGCGGGCAGATCTGCCGCCGGATGTGGACGCATGAGCCGCAATCGCGACCTTCGCGCTGATACCGGCAATCCCTGTTCCCCCGTTTGCCCGCAGCCTCCCCAACAGCTTTGCTGTGCGCCTCAGACCAATCCCGGTTGCAGCAACGAGGCCCTTCCCGTGGCTATGGCCTATGTCAGCTGGCAGAACTGGCAGACACCCTACAACCCGGAAAGCGCCCTTTGTCGGGGGACCATTTTCCCTGTACTTGACCTGCCCTTTCTGGCCTATAAGGGGGTGAACGCATGATGCCTGCCATTCTTCATGCTGCCGAACAGAACCGCAGCTGCATCTGTCAGGATCGGCAATCGGCTATGCACCGCCTGCAGCAGGCCGACTTCGCCTTGATCGATATCAACCTCTATCTTGACACCCATCCCTGCTGCCCCAATGG
>JAFYOK010000239.1 GCA_017560175.1 Clostridia bacterium
CTCCCTGCGCCACCATGGCAAGGCAAAGATCCTCTCTGCCGACGGCAAGAGCAAAAAAGGCCGCACCTTTGTTACCGCAGGCGTGTTTGTTTAAGTTGACAGTGGAGAGTTGAGTGTGGACAGTTATGGTGCCTGTTTATAATACGGCGCTGCGCCCTTAGCCTTCTCGCCATCCCCCATACCCTAAAAACAAATCCCCGATCCGTTATGGACCGGGGATTTTCTATTCCTCAATCGTGATTCAATTAACCCTCGTAGATAGGGTGAGCGTCGCACATCTCTGTGACGCAGGCGCGGATGTAGTCGGCCTTTTCTTCGAACTTGTCGCTGGCTGCCAGTGCGATCAGCTCGGCGATCTTTTCCATCTCAGCTTCCTTGAAGCCGCGTGTGGTGACGGCAGGTGTGCCGACACGGATACCGCTGGTGACAGTGGGCTTTGCAGGATCGTTGGGGATGGAGTTCTTGTTGACGGTGATATAGACCTCGTCCAGTCTCTTCTCCAGCTCCTTGCCGGTGATGTTGAACTTACGGACGTCAACCAGCATCAGGTGGTTGTCGGTGCCGCCGGAGACCAGATCAAAGCCCTGCTTGATCAGCGCGTTGGCCAGAGCCTGTGCATTCTTGACGACCTGCTCCTGGTAAGCCTTGAACTCGGGCTTGAGGGCTTCGCCGAAGCAGACAGCCTTGGCAGCGATGGTGTGCATCAGAGGACCGCCCTGCATACCGGGGAAGATGGCCTTGTCGATCTGCTTGGCCAGCTCAGCCTTGCAGAGGATCATACCGCCGCGGGGACCGCGGAGGGTCTTATGTGTGGTTGTGGTGACAACATCGGCATACTCAACGGGGTTCTGGTGCAGACCTGCGGCAACCAGACCGGCGATGTGGGCCATATCGACCATCAGATAAGCGCCGACTTCCTTGGCGATCTCGGAGAACTTCTTAAAGTCAATGGCACGGGGATAAGCAGAAGCACCGGCGATGATCATCTTGGGCTTGTGCTCAAGGGCCAGACGGCGAACCTCTTCGTAGTCGATCTGCTCGGTGACGGGGTCGAGGCCGTAAGGAACGATGTTGTAGTAAGCGCCCGACATATTGACGGGGCTGCCGTGGGTCAGGTGGCCGCCGTGGGCCAGGTTCATGCCCAGAACGGTGTCGCCGGGCTTGACCAGAGCGAAGTAGACCGCCATGTTGGCCTGTGCGCCGGAATGGGGCTGGACGTTGGCATGATCTGCGCCGAACAGCTTGCAGGCGCGGTCACGTGCGATGTTCTCGGCAACGTCGACCTCTTCGCAGCCGCCGTAGTAGCGCTTGCCGGGATAACCTTCGGCATACTTATTTGTAAAGCATGTGCCCATGGTCATCATAACAGCGGGGCTGACGATATTTTCCGAAGCGATCAGCTCGATATTTCTCTTCTGGCGCGCCATTTCGGCTTCCAGTGTAGCTGCGATCTCAGGATCATACTGAGCGATGAAGCTCATATTTTCTTTTACCATAATGATCTACCTCCGTATGTGTTGCAATGCCGCTCTTTTAAAGCAGAGCGGAGAAATTACATAATTTTAAGCGCTGGGCTTTGTCTAATATAATATACTACAAAGTCATCCGAGGTCAAGCATTATTGCACAATTCACAAACAACTGTATCAACTTTTCTATCAAATTCCTCGGTGGGTACGGCCTTGAGGACAAACCGGCGATAAACGATGCCGCAGGTATACGCCCCGGTCTGCGCCATAAAGCGGTCGTAGTAGCCGCCCCCCTGTCCAAGACGTTCGCCGTCCGGGGTAAAAGCCAGCGCCGGAACAACGGCAAAGTCGATCTCTTCAAAGGAAAGTGTAGGCAATCCGGCGGCAGGCTCTTCGATGCCGTACATGCCCTTTTCCAGCTGATCGAGGCTGTCGATCCGCACCGCTTCCATAATGCCGTTCTCCATGCAGCGCGGCACAGCCAGGGTCTTGCCGCTTTTCAGAATATCCCCAAGGATGCCGCGCGTTTCCGGCTCGCCGCCGTAAGACACAAAGCAGAAAACGGTCCTGGCCTCCCGATACTGCGCCATACCCAGCACCTGTGCTTCGATGGAAGCATCCCAGACCTTACGCTCCTCCGGGTCGAGGGCACGGCGCTCTTTGCGGATGGTCTTGCGCAGGGCTGCCTTCTCTTCACGCAGCAGCGCCGAATCGTTACTTCTGCTCATAACTCCACCCCAGGTCATTATGATAAATCATCTGCTTGGTCATGCCGCCGTCGACGACGATGTCCTGTCCTGTAATAAAGGAGGACGCAGGCGAACAGAGAAACAGAATGGCGCCGACGATATCTTCGGGCACGCCGACACGACCCACGGGATGCTGGGCGGTATCCCCTTCTGTATATTCAGCTGCGAAGTCCTCTTCGCCGTGGTGCCAGCCGCCGGTTTCGATCCAGCCAGGAGAGACCGAATTGACGCGCGCAATGCCGCGCAGACTGACGCTGAGGCCGTGGGTCAGCGCCGCAATACCACCCTTGGCGGCGGTGTAGCTCTCGGTGTCCTCCTGGGACATGAGATGACGGCTGGAGGAAATATTGACGATGGCCGCATCGGAGCGGAAATCCTTCATAAAGAGAGACGTCAGCATATAAGGCGCGGTGACACCCAGGCGCAGGACATAATTGAAATCGTCAAAAGAGCAGCCCGACAGGATGCCCTTGCGGCTGATGCAGGCGTTGTTGATGAGGTAATCCAGGCCCTGCCCATCGGCAGTCACCTGCCTGTGGATATCATGCAGGACGGCCTCTTCGGTGATGTCACCATAAATGAAGTGGGCCTTACCGTTTTCTGCTTCGATCATGGCAACAGCTTCTTCGCCGCCAACCTTATCGATATCGACCAGCCACACTTCGGCACCCTTATGTGCGAAAGCCAGGGCGGTCGCTCTGCCGATGCCGCCCGCTGCGCCGGTGATGAGGGCACGCTTGCCCTCCATAGGCTTATGTTCCATAACTTATGCCTTCTTCAGTTCAAAGACGTTCTTGGCTTCACCGACGATGACGCCGTTGTCGTTCTTGATGATGCCGCTGTTGAGGCCCAGCAGCATGTCCTGGGTCTCCTGCTTGCTGTAGCCGATTTCTCTGAAGATACCGGCCAGCAGGAAGGGCCACAGGTAGTCGGTGCCGTCGGCGATCTTGAGGGAAATGCCCAGGCCCTCTTCCTTAAGTGCAACGCCGTAAACGCCCATGGCGCCGCCCTTACCGATCAGGTTCTGATCACGGTTGATATTGCCGCAGAGGAAGTTTGTGCCGCGCAGCATGACGGGGTTGGCATTGACCATGGGAACAAATCTTGCAGCTGCTGCGCCCAGCTTTTCGTCGGGCATCATTTCGGGACGTGCCAGGTTCTTGAAGGCAACGGCAATGTTCTTGAGGGGAACGGCAAATACGGGAACGCCGCAGCCATCGATGCCGATGCCGATGGAGTCTTTTTCAACTTCGCTGGCGATGGCCATGGTTTCCAGAACGACCTGCTGGGCAGGAGATTCGATCTCGTGGTAGCCCTTGACCGAGCCGGTCAGCTCACGCTGGAGCATCATGAGGGACAGGTGCTTGCCCGAGCAGTTGTGGAAAACCTTGCGGTAAGGAATACCGGCTGCAATGCGTGCCTCGTTGCTGGCCACATCGGCAGGATAAGCAGGGTTCATGATGAGATCCTGTTCATCGATGCCGGTCTTGCGCATGATGCTTTCCAGGGCTTCGACGTGAACATCCTGGGCGGCATGGGAACCGGCAAAGATGGCACACTCACGGTCGGTCAGGCCATACTTCTTGTCCAGTTCTCTGGCGATGGTGGGCAGAGCCTGTACGGGCTTGGAAGCCGAACGGTAAAAGACCTTCTGATTGACATCACCGGCGCTCCATACAACGTTGGAGTTCTTGTCGACAACGCAGATATAGCCATAGTGGGTGTTTTCCAGCAATCCGCCGCGATATTCTTCGATCAGTTTTGCATATGCATCCATGATATTCATCTCCATTTTTATATTGGTTTACCTTTAAGTTACCACATTTCCCTCCCTTTGGAAAGAGGGGAATTATATGGATGCCGAGGAGCCTAAGGCTTCCCCCACGGGGAAGCTGTCATCCGTCAGGATGACTGATGAGGGCGGCCATTTGGCCGTATCTGTCATCCCGAGCGTCAGTCGAGGGATCTCACACCAAGCGAAAGGTTACAGTGCAGTTGATTGGTCTGCGTGTAAGATTCTTCGACTTCACGTTGTTTCGCTCAGAATGACAATATAGCTGTGTGCAGATGGTCGGCAGTCC
>JAFYOK010000240.1 GCA_017560175.1 Clostridia bacterium
CAGCAACGAACCAAACAACACATGGGGGTATAGCTCAGCTGGGAGAGCGCTTGAATGGCATTCAAGAGGTCAGCGGTTCGATCCCGCTTATCTCCACCATGAACGTCTTAAAATCGAAAGATTTTAAGACGTTTTTTCTTTTGTTTCCCACATTTTGAGTAAAATTTGGAACTTTTTCGGATAGTTCGCGAAACGGCAAATTTCGGCGGAACTTTTAGTACCAGAATTAGTACCAGAATTAAAACGTCACACCATGGAATGGCTGAGACATCGTGGGCAGACAGCTATATTTTAACATGAAAATACCCCGTAAGGAATTCTATCTGCGGCAGCTAAGATATGCCGCCGGAGAGAAAATCCTTACGGGGTTTTTGTTTATGATCGGTTCAGCAGATGCAGCCTCATACCACATTGGGGAAGTTGATGATTCTGTTGGTGTTCTCGTTCGGATCCTCCGGGTCGGTGTGTCCGGTCGGGAATGCTTTGCTGAATCGATCGATGGCCGCCTGCTGAACAGCATCCTGTACATGGAGGTAGTGTTTTGTCATGCTGACATCAGCATGACCTACGATACTCTGGATGGTAGAGAGGTCTACGCCCAGTGCCTGCATTTGGCTGACATATGTATGTCGGCAGGAGTGCGGAGTCAGCATGCGGACTTCCGGGATAGCTTCTAATGCCTTCTTGAACTCGTTACGGAAGTAGGAAGGATTGCAGGGGCTGTCTTTCTTGCCGACTTCCCAGATATACTTCTTATAAGTATCACGCAAAGTGACTGCGCACCAACGCAGGCTCTGCGGGACAGGGATCGTTCGATAGCTGTCACGGGATTTCGGCTGACCGACTACAGCCGTACCTTTGATCATATTGATGGCCTGTTCGATACAGATCGTTGAACCGTCTGGGGCGATATGGCGTGGTTCAAGCGCCAGAAGCTCCTGCGTTCGCATACCGGTGCCCAGCATCAGTCGAATGCTCAGACCAATACGGTCTTCCGGCAGACGTTCCATCAAGATTGAGACCTCTTCTGTCGTAAAGGCATCTTTACGCTTGATCGGTTCATGGTAGCGCATCTTCTCTGCGAAACGTACCGGGTTCTTGCGGATGAGATCGTTGGCCTCAGCCTTGTGCATGATCTGATACATCATACCTCGGCACTGGGCCAGGCAGGATATGGATCGCCCTTCCATCTGCAGAGACTTGAGCATCTGTTCGACATCAAAGGGCTTGATATCCCGGATCTTCTTGTGGAGGAAGACAGACTTGAGGATGCGCAGTGTATATCGATAGTTGTCCTGCGTCGTGGGGCGAATGTTGTCCTTGTGGCTTTCAAACCACAGGTCAGCCCATTCCTCAAAGGGGTAGTCGACATCTACTTGAATGCCGTTGTTTTTGGCAGATAGATATTCCTGTGCTTTCTGCTTAACCGCCTTTTGGGTCTTCGCATAGAAACTTTTGTATTTGCGTTTGCCGTTGCTCTGAAAGCCATCCATGATGGTCAGCTCCCAAAGACCATTGGGACGCTGGCGAAGTGTTCCTTCGCCATTTGAACGTTTTCTTGCCATGGGTGATCATCCTTTCTTTTATAAATGAAGGGCATGCCTAATCTGGCATGCCCTTTGGGTGTCTTACTTGCCGACTGCAGGGGCCAATGTCTTAGGCTGGCGGTCGAGCCAGGCGAGGAACTGATCGCGAGCGACCAGCATACGCTTTCCGATACGAATCATCGGAAAGTCACTTCTGTGCATTAAAGTGTACGCCCGCG
>JAFYOK010000241.1 GCA_017560175.1 Clostridia bacterium
CCTCCTCTTTATGTTCAGCATATCATACCCTTAACTCTTTGTCAATGAATATTGTTCATTCTCATAAGGGCTCACAAACTAAAAAAAGCGGTACTCACAAAATGAGTACCGCTTTGATAACAATAATTTAATTAAAACATCTGGCGCTTTCTCGACAGATTCATGGTGCCATCCTGCATAGCATTGATGCTATCCAGAGACTTACCTGTACCGATAGCAACACAGGAGATGGCATCATCGGCAACACGGGTAGCAATGCCGGTCTTGGCCTCGATCAGCTTATCAAAGCCGTAGATCAGGCTGCCGCCACCGGTCATGACAATACCGTTGGTGGCAATATCACCGACCAGCTCAGGTGCTGTGCGCTCCAGAACCGAATGAACTGCCTCAAGAATCTTAACGGTGACTTCCTCAAAGGCTTCGATCATCTCGGAAGAAGAAACGGTAAATGTTCTGGGCAGACCTGTCATCAGGCAGCGACCCTTAACTTCCATGGTCTTATCTTCAGGTCTGGGATATACGCAGCCGATGTTGATCTTCATCTCTTCCGCTGTACGCTCACCGATCAGAACATTGTGCTTTCTGCGGATATACTTGATGATGGCTTCATCAAACTTGTCGCCGGCAACCTTGATAGAAGTAGCTTCAACAATACCGCCCAGAGAAATAACAGCGATATCGGTTGTACCGCCGCCGATGTCAACGATCATATTACCGTTGGGCTTAGCAATGTCAATACCTGCACCGATGGCTGCCGCAACAGGTTCTTCGATGAGGAAAACTCTCTTTGCGCCGGCCTGGATGCCTGCATCGATAACTGCACGCTCTTCAACCTCAGTGATGACACTGGGGATACAGATAATGACATTGGGCTTGAACAGACGGAAGCCCAGAACCTTCTTGATGAACTCGCGGATCATCTTTTCGGTCATGTCATAGTCCGAAATAACACCCTCACGCAGAGGACGAACTGCAATAATGTTTCCGGGGGTACGGCCCAGCATGCTCTGCGCATCGGCACCAACCGCCAGGATCTTACCTGTCATTTTATCTACAGCCACGACAGAAGGCTCATTGAGAGCAATACCCTTGCCCTTGACAAAAACCAGCACCGATGCAGTGCCGAGATCAATTCCGATATCTCCGGTAGACATAAACGCACCTCGCATTTTATTCAAAAAATTTACTTTCTTTCCCATATTATATCCAATCTCCCACGATATTTCAACTCTGACAGCATACTACCTTTATTCTAATATGATTTTTCCGTTTTGGCAACTGTTAAAACAAAGACTTTTGCCGCTCCTGCCATACGCAGCACACAGGCACATTCCCCTGCCGTTGCTCCCGTGGTAAAAATATCGTCTACCAATAAGACGTTTTTCCCTGTAATTTGTTCCGTATCACAGGAAATTTTTATCGCACCCATAATATTTGCACGACGCTCATGGGGTTTAAGCCCATACATTCCCTGTGTTTCTCTGATTTTCTCCAGCATCGGAATCATATCCAACCGCAGGTTGAACGCAACGTACTTTGCCAACAATGCTGCATGGTTATAGCCACGTTTGCGCACATTACGGCGGTTGGTGGGCACATAGGTGACTACATCGATCTTTTCGATCCATTCCGCCTGTCTGATTTCGGTGGACAACAGACGAGCATACACAGGCGCATATTCTTTGCGTCCATTAAATTTAAACCGGTGGATAGACTGACGCACCTTGCCTCCATAAGAAAAGAGGCTGTATCCCCCATCCAAAAACTCGCCGCTCAGCTGGATCTGCTGCGGCTGCAGTTCTGCCAGACATTGCGCACAGATGCGATCTTCCAGTTCCGATTCAGCCAACAGTTCGTGACAAAAGGTACACTTGGGCGGGAAAAGCAGATCCAGAACTCTCTCCCACAGACTACGCCCCATAGATCGCACCTGTAATACGCAGCTTGAGGGCAGAGAATCGTTTGTTTTTCTTATTGGTCTCGATCATTTTGGCTACAACATCTTCCCTTCCTGCGATAACCAACAGCTTTTTGGCACGGGTAACAGCTGTATAAAGCATACTGCGTGTCAGCAAACGGGACGGTGCTGCAAAAAGCGGCATAACAACCGCAGGATATTCGCTGCCCTGTGATTTATGGACCGTAATGGCATAGGCGTGTTCCAGCTGGTTGATCTCATCAAAGGTATACTCAGCCTCTTTGTCATCATATCGAATGACAAGAATACGGGCGGGTACATCGATATGTACAATAATACCTGTATCCCCATTAAAAACACCGGTGCCAACTTCGGCGGCATCCAATCTGCGCCACAGCATATCATAGTTGTTCTTGATCTGCATGACCCTGTCGCCTGTGCGGAAGATAATACTGCCATACTTGATCTCTGCCTTATTCTCTGCCGGCGGATTGAGCCGCTCCTGAAGCAGTGCATTCAAAGCTGCCGTACCACAGGCCAGCTGTCGAGACGGACAGATGACCTGCACATCCTCCGGTTCGATGCCAAAACGCAGAGGAATACGCTCCGTGATGAGCGTCAGAACCGCAGAGGCTGTACCTTCGGCAGAACGCGCCTTTGCAAAATAGAAGTCGCCATCATTTTTCATCAGCGGCGGCATTTCTCCGCCATTGATCATGTGGGAGTTGATGACGATATCGCTGCCCTGTGCCTGGCGGAAGATCTCGGTCAGGCGTGTTTTGGCAATATTGGGGCAAGCCAGCAGTTCCGAAAAGAAACTTCCCGGACCCATGGGCGGCAGCTGATCGGCATCACCGATCAGAATCAGCCTTGCATGAGATTTCATGGCATCCAACAGCGAAGATGCCAGCATCAGGTCGAGCATGGATGCCTCATCAACGATGATGACATCGGTATCCAGCGGATTCTGCCGATCCCTGCGGAAGGCTACCGTGCCCTGTGCCGCATCGAAAACCGATTCCAGCAGACGATGTAAAGTCTTGGCTTCTTTGCCGCACAGCTCGCTCATACGCTTGGCAGCACGGCCTGTGGGGGCTGCCAGCATAAACCGCAGTCCATTGGCCTCCAGAAGCTCCAGAATGCACAAAAGGGTCGTTGTCTTACCTGTACCGGGACCGCCGGTTACCAGGCTGACACCGTGCTCAAAACACATCCGGACGGCATCCTTCTGTCCTTCTCCATACTGAATACCATGGCTTTTTTCTGTACGCTCGATCAGCTTGTCGAGGTTCTTAGGTGCAACCACCGTCATATCACACAGACGCTTGATCTCATCGGCAATAAAGGTCTCGCAGCGGTAAAGATAATCCAGATAACAGACGTCGTGACCCTTGACGACATCCTGGATGACCTTTCGCTTTTCCAGCAGATCTTCCAGAGGTTCAAACAGCTGCTCTTCCTCTACTTCACAAAGGCTGGCTGTAGCCTCGATCAGTTTATCTTCGGGAATGAAGGCATGACCGTTCTCTGCGTTGAAAGCCAGCTCATAGAGAATACCTGCCGACAGTCGCTCGATGCTGTCCTTAGCAAAGCCAAGATCGGCTGCAATACGATCAATCTCGTAGAAATCGACATCAAATCCCTTTTCACAGAGGATATAGGGATTGGTCTTGAGCAATTCCACCGCCGCTGTTCCATAGGTCTTAAAGAGCGCTGCTGAGATATAAGTGGGCAGCTGATATTGTCCCAGCAGATCCATAATCATTTTCATAGAATTAAGTCGGCGGAAACTCTCTCCCATATCCTTGGCTTTGGGCAGAGAAATGCCGCGGATCTGTGTCAGCTCCTCGGGACTGTTGGCCAGAACATCAAAAGATTTCTCACCAAAAGCCATGACAATGGCACGTGCCGTTTTCGCCCCAATGCCCTTGATGGTGCCCGATGCCAGATACTCATAGATGCCCGATACACTGGTGGGCATTTCACGGCTGTAGGTCAGGACAGAAAACTGCGGACCATGCTTGGGGTGATTGTTGAACTCACCTTGCGCGGTGATCCGTTCGCCCGCACCAAGAAAAGGCATCGTGCCGGTGATGACCACTTCGTCACCATCGTCCAGCGATGCCCTCGCCACCACATATCCTGTTTCATCACTGCGGTAGATGATGCCATCGATTCTACCGACGATCTCTGTTATCTGCTTCTGCACGGTCGTTCTCCATCTGTGGGAAGTATAGTTCTTTGATCCTGCCCCATCGCCCGTCGGCCTTCCCTGTTGCCAGCGCAGCTAATCTTTCTGCCAGCTGCCATAGGAGAAATATACTCCCCAAACAGGTTGCCAGCAGGACAGTTCCGTTATAGATAAGTCGAGCGCCCATTGGTATCCTCCTTAAATACAGGATATGCAATGGGCGCATAAAACGACATTGATATTGAGTTTAAGCGCGGCTCCACTTTACGCCCTGGGGAGTATCCTCCAGAACGATACCTCTTGCCTTCAGCTCATCGCGGATGCGGTCAGCTTCTGCAAAGTTTCTTGCCTTTCTGGCAGCCTGGCGCTGTGCGATCAGCTCTTCGATCTCCTGATCGAGATCATCCTTCTGCTCTTCAGCCTGACCGATGGCCAGAACGTCGCAGAGCTCTCTGAGCATCTCAAAGGCAACCTTGCCGTAGGCCTTGGTAACATCCTTGCCGCTGGCAACGGTGTTGATGGCACGGACCAGCTCGAAGATGACCGAAACAGCATCAGCTGTATTGAGATCATCATCCATAGCATCGCAGAAGTTCTGCTTGAACTGTGCGAAGGATGCAGCCATTGCAGCTTCCTTCTCGTTCATTTCACCATCGGCACCATTTTCCATCAGGAAACGCAGGTTGGCAAAGGTGGTGTTGATACGAGCCAGAGAAGCCTGTGCCATTTCCAAAGACTCCTGGGAATAGTTAACGTGCGTGCGGTAGTGTGCCGATACCATGAAGAAACGAACAGCATCATAGCCGTAAGCAGCAGCGGCATCACGAACGGTGAAGAAGTTGCCCAGGGACTTGGACATCTTCTGGTTGTCTACGTTAAGGAATGCATTGTGCATCCAGTAGTTGGAGAAAGGCTTGCCGTTGGCGCCTTCCGACTGTGCGATCTCATTCTCATGATGAGGGAAGCACAGGTCGATACCACCCGAGTGGATGTCAATGGTTTCGCCCAGATACTTTCTGGCCATTGCCGAGCACTCAATGTGCCAGCCGGGACGGCCATGACCCCAGGGAGATTCCCAATAGGGTTCACCGGGCTTGGAAGCCTTCCAAAGCGCAAAGTCGATGGGATTTTCCTTAACATCGCCGACTGCGATACGAGCGCCCGACTCCAGATCCTCGATGGGCTGATGGGACAGCTTACCGTAGCCTTCGAATGTATGTGTACGGAAGTAAACGTCGCCGTTAACCTCATAAGCCATACCCTTGTCGACCAGAGTCTTGACGATATCGATGATCTCGTCGATATTCTCGGTGGCCTTGGGATGGACAGTAGCGCGCTTGATGCGCAGGCCTTCGGCATCTACAAAATACTCGGCAATATAACGCTCAGAGATCTTGTCGTAGGTCGTGCCCTCTTCGTTGGCCTTCTTGATGATCTTATCGTCGATATCTGTAAAGTTCTGAACGAAGTTGACCTCATAGCCTCTGTACTCCAGATAACGGCGCATCAGGTCGAACATGATAAAGGGACGAGCATTACCGATATGGAAATAGTTATAAACGGTAGGACCGCAGGAATACATACGGACCTTGCCTGCTTCCAGAGGAACAAATTCCTCCTTCTTGCGGGTCATTGTATTGAAAACTTTCATGTGGGATCTCTCCTATTCGATCAGGCCATTTTTAATCAGGCCGAAATTGCGTTTCAGATAGTCATAACCGGAGAATACGGTAAAGAATACCATGATCCAGATCAGAGCTTTTTCCATCATAGCATTATAAGGGATAAAGTCCGCATCGACCAACAGGTAGATGACACAGACCAGCTGAGAAACTGTCTTGACCTTACCCCACCAGGAGGCTGCCATAACGACGCCCTTGGAGGCTGCAATGCTTCTGAGAGACGAAACGATAAACTCACGCGCCAGAATCAGGATGCAGGCCCAGGAAGGGATAACGCCCTGCTCCAGCAGGATCAGCAGGGCCGACATGACCAGCAGCTTATCTGCCAGAGGATCGACCAGCTTGCCGAAGTCGGTGATCTGGTTATACTTTCTGGCAATATATCCGTCGACACAATCGGTCAGGCTGGCAAAGATAAAAATGCCCAAAGCAATCCAGTTGCCCTGTGCACCGTCAGAGATGGCACAGTACATAAAAACCGGGATCATGGCAATTCGTGCCAGAGTGATCATGTTGGCAGTTGTCATAAAAATCAGACCTCCTGAGCGTGGACGACTTCACCGTAAAGTTCGCTGGCAACAGCATCGACGATCTCGACCATAACGAACTCGCCTTCCTTTACCGATTCATCGTCAAAGAATACGACGCCGTCAACATCAACGGAGTCCATGTAAGAACGTCCGTACTGGCGACCGCTTTCGTCATAACCACAGCAGAGGATCTTGAGCTGGCGGCCGATCAGCTGGCCGGAGAACTCATCCATAACACGCTCCTGCAGAACAAACAGACGATTGCGGCGCTCTTCCTTGACCTCCTCGGGGATCTGATCCTCGCGTTCGGCCGACGGTGCGCCCTCCTCTTGAGAATAACAGAAAAAGCCCGCTCTTTCAAGTTTATATTCTTCAAGGAAGTCATAAAGTTCCTGATATTCCTCCCAGGTCTCGCCGGGGAAGCCAACGATCATGCTGGTACGGAAAACGCTTTCGGGCATCATTTCACGGATCTTGGAAATACGCTCACGGATAAGCTGACCCGAACCGCGGCGGTTCATATCCTTCAGAACCTTGTTGTTGACATGCTGCAGAGGCAGATCGAAATACTTGAGAATCTTTTCCTGGTCGCGGATGGTCTCCAGCAGACGGTCATCGATCTCATCGGGATACATATAATGCAGACGGATCCATTCGATGCCGTCGATCTTGCAGAGCTCTTCCAGCAGCTTATACAGGGTGCGCTCGCCGTAAATATCAATACCGTAACGTGTGATATCCTGCGCGACGACCAGCAGCTCCTTACAGCCCTTGGCCGCCAGTGTGCGAGCCTCATCCAGCAGGCTCTCCATGGTACGGCTGCGGTAGGGACCGCGCAGATAAGGAATGACACAATACGAGCAGCGGTTATCACAGCCTTCAGCAATACGCAGGTAAGCGTAGTAACCGGGGGTCAGCAGATAACGGTCGCCCGAGAAATCGCAGGTAGCGCTGGACTTGTACCACTCGCCGCCCTTGCCGCCGGCAACTGCACGAACAGCTTCGGCGATATCATTATAGCTGCCTGTGCCCAGTGCAGCATCAACTTCGGGCAGTTCCTTGAGGAACTCTTCTTTATAACGCTCTGTCAGGCATCCGGCAACGATCAGGCCGCGGATGATACCTTCCTGCTTGAGGCCGGCCAGCTTGAGGATGACCTCAATGGCCTCACTCTTGGCCGAATCAATAAAACCACAGGTGTTGACGATGGCGATATCACAGTCTTCGGGGCGCTGAACGATCTCATAACCCTCTTTATCCAGGATTGCCAGCATCTGCTCCGAGTTGACCAGGTTCTTGGCACAACCCAAAGAAATCAAAAATACTTTCTCTGCCACTATTCTATTTCCTCCCAATACATATTCATGTATGCGGCACTTTCTACTTCTTCCATTGAGGCCATATAACCGTCGAGAGCCTGTTTGATCTGGCTCCAGCCGAATCCCTTGCGGGCCAGGCTATCCGTGACCTTTTTGATTGCCGCTCGATCCGGATGGGGATTCCCCTTCAGTTTGGCGGCGATCATTTTCTGCATTTTTTCATAATCGGGCTCAAAATCTTCCAGAAGCAGATCGATCATCTCGGATTCCAGCTGCTTCTTTTTGAGTTCCTGGGCAATTCGGCTCCTGCCCCAACCCTTGGCACGGCACTGCTCGACCACATGTTGTCCATAGGTCTCATCGTTGAGGAAACCCAACTCGATGAGTCGTGCCACCGCATAAGCGGCATCCTCTTCTGCGATCTCCTTTTCCAGAAGTCGGTCATAAAGAGCAGCCGCGCTGCGATTTTTATAAGTCAAAACGTTTGCCGCAGTGGCAAGCGCTTTCTTTTTACTTTCCGGTGTTCCGGCCGATGTCTGCTGCTCCTGCTGCATGACGATTATGCTTCGTCATCCTCAAAGTCATCGGCGAAGATCTCAACACCGCCTCTGCCCTTCTTCTCAGGTTCGGCAGCCTTGGGCGCTGCAGGAACCTCTGCCTTCTTGGCCGCAGGCTTGTCTTCTCCCTGCATCTCCTTGCTCATGAGCTTTTCCTTGATCTTGCGCTCCAGCTCATCCGCCTCTTCGGGATGTTCCTTGAAATACTGCTTTGCATTATCACGACCCTGACCCAGACGGATTTCTCCCATATAGAACCATGCGCCGGCCTTCTGGACAAAGCCCAGCTTGACGCCGACATCCAGCAGCTCGCCAACCTTGGAGATACCTTCACCGAACATGATATCGAATTCGGCCTCTTTAAAGGGAGGTGCGATCTTGTTCTTGACGACCTTGGCACGGGTGCGGTTACCGATGGGCATGGTACCGTTCTTCAGCTGTTCAACGCGGCGGATTTCTACGCGGACCGACGAATAGAACTTCAGCGCACGGCCACCGGTGGTAACTTCGGGATTGCCATACATAACGCCAATCTTCTCGCGCAGCTGGTTGATGAAGATAACAACACAGTTGGACTTGGAAATGGCACCGGTCAGCTTACGCAGCGCCTGAGACATCAGACGGGCATGCAGACCGACAAAGCTGTCGCCCATATCGCCTTCGATCTCTGCCTTGGGAACCAGTGCAGCGACCGAGTCAACGACCAGAACATCGATGGCGCCCGAACGAACCAAAGCCTCGGCAATCTCCAGGGCCTGCTCACCATTGTCGGGCTGTGCGACCAGAAGGCTATCGATATCAACACCCAGCGCCTTGGCATAGACGGGATCAAGTGCATGCTCGGCATCAATGAAAGCAGCTTCGCCGCCCTTCTTCTGTGCCGACGCGATAACATGTAATGCAATGGTTGTTTTACCGGAACTTTCAGGGCCGTAGATCTCTACGATACGTCCCTTGGGAACACCGCCGATACCCAGCGCGACGTCCAGCGACAACGAGCCGGTGGAAACAGCTTCTACGTTCAGCGCTGCTGTTTCACCCAAACGCATGACTGCGCCCTTGCCATACTGCTTATCAAGCTGCTGCAGTGCGGTCTCCAATGCTTTTTTCTTATCCATAAGTTCCACCTCATATATCAGAATCTGTATTTTTCTATGCGGATCGGGAGACTTGCTCCCCTACGGATATTTTATCACACCCGAACGGGTTCTGCAACGTTTGTTCGATTTTCTTCCGTCCCATTTTCCGGACAGTTCTCTTCCTTTTCAGCCTCGATTTCATCAAGGATCTCCTCTGCATTCAGTTCATGCAGTTCCTCTTCCATCGGCTCGATCGAATACGGTACGACACCGCAGACGACACGTTCGATTCCGGTCAGATCTTTAAAGATCGTGATGTCTTCAAAGCCTGCGGCCAACATGATATCTCGAACATCTTCATGCTGGGAAAGTCCGACTTCAAACATCAGTGCACCGCCTTCTTTAACGGCAGGACGGAAGTTCGTGCAGATGGCACGGTAAAGATCCAGGCCATCCTCTCCGCCATCCAACGCCAGGTGAGGCTCATTCTGCACCTCGATATCAAGGGTAGGAATCTCACTTGTAGGAATATAGGGCGGATTGCAGACGATCAGATCAAAGGAGCCGAACTGCGACGGACAGGGCTGCAGGGCATCACAAATCGATACATTTGCAGCATTGGTCACACGATGAAAAATCGTATTCTCCTTGGCGACCTTGAGCGCCTTTTCCGAAATATCGGCCAACAGACAGGAAATGGGATTGCGTGCAAAGCGTGTAATGGAAATACCGATACAGCCTGTGCCGCAGCACAGATCAAGCACACGAGCCTTTTCCTTGGAATTGACAAAAGCCAGCGCCGAATCAACCAGTGTTTCGGTATCGGCACGAGGGATCAGCGTGTCCTCAGTTACCTTGAATTCCAGACCGTAAAACTCCCATCGACCGGTGATATGCTGCAAAGGCACGCCCGACAGGCGGCGCTCAACCAACTTCTGGATCTCTGTGATTTTAGGATCAAACAGATATTCTCTTTTTTTTGTGAAAAATGTATTTTCGTCTATACCCAGGGCAAAACAGACCAGTTCTCTGGCCTCAATATCGCTACCGGCGATATTTGCCTGGCGAAGTGTGCGACGTGTATCAAGATATACGTCGTTGATCGTAGTTACCACTTGTCTTCATCCTCTCCTTCGGGAATGACGCGCTTGATGGCATCAATGGCAACTTCGATCATGTTGTCATCGGGCTCAACAGTTGTAAAGCGCTGCATAAAAAGGCCGGGGGCTGTTGCAATTTTAGAAATGATGTTATCCATACGGCCGACGGCACGGTTGATTTCGTAGCTGATGCCAACGATAACCGGTACCATAGCCAGACGGATCAGAAGACGCATCCATACGCTGCTCCATGTAAAGACCGACATGACCAGCGTTGTAATCATAACAACGACAAACATAAAGCTGGTACCGCAGCGCGGATGGAGACGGCTCTGCTTGCGGACATTCTCAACGGTCAGTTCCAGGCCGGCTTCATAACAATAGATGGTCTTGTGCTCGGCACCATGGTACATATAGGTGCGATGAACATCCGACTGCTTGGAAGTCAGGATAACAAAGGCCATAAAGACCGAAATGCGCACGCAGCCTTCCAGCAGATTCTTTAAGAAATTGCTCTCGATTGCAGAAAACAGACCGGCAATGATGGTAGGCAGCAGGATGAAAAGTCCAACCGGCATAACGCAGCCGATGATGACAGCAATCATCATCATGGCATCGTCTACTCTCTGCTTGCCAAACTTTCCATAAATCCATTTTTCGAACCTGGAAGGCGTGTAATCCTCTTCATCCTCAAAGAAGGATGCCGAATACTCCAGCGCCGATACGCCGTATTTCATAGAATCCCAGAGATTGACGGCACCGCGGATAAACGGCAGCTGCCAGAAAGGCGCATGGCTGTTGGTGCCGATGGGCTCTTCTTTAACAACATGCTCGCCGTTCTTTTTACGAACAACGATGGCTGTCTTTTGGGGGCCGCGCATCAGGATGCCTTCGATCAGAGCCTGGCCGCCAATGGTGGTTCTTTTTTTGATCTCACTCATAAATTGGTTACGCTTTCTCCCGATTCTGCGGGAATGGTAATGGTGATCTCTGTTCCCTCTCCATAAACGCTGGCAACATCCAGGCTGCCTTCATGGAGGGTAATGATCTCGTTGCAGACAGCCAGGCCAATGCCTGCACCTCTGCCTTTGGCGCTGCCTTTAAAGAACTTTTCCTTTACAAAGGGAAGTTCATCTTCGGGAATACCAACGCCATGATCGACAACGCGAACAACGGCGTTGCCGCCTTCTGCCACAATAGAGATGTCTACGCTGTCGCCATCCTTGCCGTATTTACCGGCATTGTCGATAACATTAAGAAAAACCTGTTTGAGACGATTGCGGTCGCCGACGACCATGACCGGAAGCTCGGTTTCATGGTAACGAATGGCCAGGCCATTCTGCCGCAGCATATCATTATAGGTAAATACTGCATCATACAGGATACCGCGCAAATCAAACAACTCGGTCTGCAGACGCATACGGCCGCTTTCGATGCGGGAAAAGTCCAGCAGCTCCTCGACCATTTGAGAAAGACGACGTGTCTCTTTCTTGATGATCTCCAGGCCGGCTGTCGCTGTCTGCGTATCGGTCAGGTCACTTTCAATGGTCTCGGCCCAACCGCCAATGGCGGTCAGCGGTGTACGAAGTTCGTGAGAGACCGACGAAATAAAGTCATTTTTGACCTTTTCCATACGGGCGATCTCGCTGGACATATTATTGATGGTTTCGCAAAGTTCACCGATCTCATCGTCAAATGCCACATCCAAACGAGCACCATACTGACCCTTGGCAATGCGGCGGGCAAGTTCATTGATCTGCAGAACAGGATTGACGATAGAACGGATGAAAAACTGATTGGTCAGCATGACCAGAGCGACAATCGCCGCCGCACCCAGAAACAGACCCACATTCAGACGGGTCAGCTGGCTATCCAGCAATCTGAGCGATGTGACATAACGGACAGCACCGATGAAGGTATTGCTTTCACCTGTGTAAATAGGCGCTGTTACGGCCATGATGTGTTCTCCGGTCAGACGGTCATTTCCGATAAATGTCGAGATCTCGCCTGTACTGAGGGCATCTCCAACATCATCTGCCGTCGGCACAAAGCCGGCCGACAGACCGGTAGAAGAAAACATGACATGGCCATAGCGGTCGATGACCTGCATCTCGATCTTGTCCTTATCGGTAAAATCTCTGACAAGATTATTTGCCCAGTAATAAAAGGCATCATAGTCTTCGCTCATATACTGCCGGATGATCTTGGAGGTATTGGACGCACGGCTGTAAAGGCTCGATCGTACCGAACTGGTATAGTAATTGCCGATCGATACCGATGCCAATGAAAATATGCAGACAATAACAATGGCAATTACGCTGAGGTTATTGATCAGCCAACGGCGCTTGATGCCCTTGGTAAAATCGGTGATCCTTCGCACGTCTCTCCTCCTCTCTTCCGAGCTTCTTGGGTTCAACACCCACTTACAGGTCTGGCTTTAGCCTTCCCACTTATAGCCGTAACCCCAGATGGTCATAATGTGCTTGGGCTGTGCGGCATCATCTTCTACTTTCACACGCAGACGTCGCATATTGACATCAACGATCTTGGGATCACCCTGATAGTTTTCACCCCAGACCAGCTTCATCAATTCTTCACGGGACATAGCCTTACCGACATTCTTCAGGAATGTCTTGATGATAAGGAACTCGACCTGTGTGATCTCAATCTTCTTTCCGGACTTGCTGAGTTCACGACTGCGCAGATTGAGGCTGAACTCACCCGATGTCAGTACCTCGGGATCGGCCGGTGCTGCCTGCATAATATCGCCGCCCAAACGACGGTAGAGCGCATCGACACGCGCCACCAGCTCTGCAACCGAAAAGGGCTTGACGACATAGTCATCCGCACCGGTCATAAATCCATTGACACGGTCAGCCTCCTGGCCCATAGCTGTCAGCATGATAATGCCCATACGGCTGCCCAATCCGCGGATACGGCGGCAGACCTCAAAGCCCTCGATATCGGGCAACATGACATCCAGGATGGCAATAGCAACATCATCGTGATCCTTGATGTATTCAACAACAGGCTCGCCATGGTCAAACTCGACGGTCTCATAACCGGCACGTTTAAGATTGATAACGACAAACTTGCGGATATTTTCTTCGTCTTCCAAAATCAGAACTTTCTTGTTCATCCTCCGTACGCCTCCAACGTCCATTCTGTCTCAATAGTTTTAAATGCCGCAAGAACCTCTTCATCGGTCAGGGCATATTTGCCATGGGCATCGCCCAAAGAATAAGCATAAAGCAATCCATCTTTTCGCAGGATCTCCGTGGCCTCATAGGTAGAAAGATAGGCCTGCTGATTATCTCCCGAGAAAATATAAAGGGTCAGGATAGTATTCTCCTCTCCAGCTGCCGGCAGATCATTGATAGAATAACTGTCGGGCAACACGAAAAAGCTGGTTTTGACCAGACGAGAATAACGATTCATCTGAACGACCACGCGGTCATCCCATGAATCGGGCCAAAGGAAATACCAATCATCTGACGGCATGTGGTAGGTATACATCCTGCGCACGGCATTTCCCTTTTCATTAAAGCGCACCCACGCAAGCTTGCTCTTTTCGTCAGGATAGAGCGCACTCATCATGCTGGAGGCTTTCGGTACTTCCAGAATACCATCGTTGTCGATGTCCTTACAGAAGACTTCTACCGAACGCCAGGTTGCGATACCCGATCCGCTGTCCCGATGACGGGTCAGATTATGGAGCTTTCCATCGGCTCCGTAGGTGATGACATCGGTAACAAAACCGCCGCCATAGGAAACACTATCCAGAAAAACAGCATTTCTGCTTTCGTCGAAACGGCCCAAGGTCATCTGCGAAATGCTGCGTGCCTCATTGCACAAAGGCGTTTCACTTTCCAGTACGTAAGTATTTCCCTGCGCTTCATATACACGCAGAGAAAGCTGTCCTCCGCTCTGATCCTTGACGGCAAAGCAAAGTTCGTCCTTGGAATCGCCGTTAAAATCTCCCACGAGAATGCCCGAATACTGTACGCTGAGAACCTTTTCCATTCCCTGCGCCGCAAAGGTATATACGGTCATACCATAGTTATTGCTCTCGTCAATGCCCCAGCAGACAGCCAGCGATTTCTCGCCGGTCACCGAGGAGACGGGATAATATATCGAATGAAGGGTCAGGCCCACCGCTTCGGCCGAGCCGATTTCTTCATAATCGTCTTTATTTTTGCGATAAGCCTTAATCAGATAATTTCCATCAAGGTCTCTGAAAAAGGCAATATATTCATTTTTGCTGTCGCCATCAAGATCGACCTGCTGGATCGACTGGCGATTGGCACCGCTTTCTGCGGCTGCCGAAACGGCCCCTGTTTCCAGGACCTTATTGATCTGGCTCTGCAGCTCGATGTGTTCGGCAGGAAGGCTGGGCAAAGCCAAAAGGCCGTCGCCATACTGAATGGCGCAGCCTGACAAAAATACCGTGCCACAGAGAGCGGCCGCGGCAGTGATCAGTTTTTTAAAGGAAATATTCATGAGTATCGATCCCTGTTGATTACAAATAAACCCCTTGGAAATCGCTTTCGACGATCTCCAAGGGGTGGGCATCGATCATTCGATCAATTAGAAGAACTTTTTGATGCCTTCGGGAGCAGTAGCATCGTCGGCGCTGATCATGATTGTGAACTTGAGACCTGTAGCTTCGCCGAAACGCTCCAGCTTAGCCAGGAACTCAACAGCCTTGGCATCATCATCTTCACCGGTCAGCTTGTAAAGGCTGTCGATGAACATATGTGTGATGTCATAGTTGCCGGAGTAGACGCCGCAGATGTAAGCGAAGATTGTGTCATAGCTCAGAGCCATGGGATAATCGGAAATATCGATCAGCTTAGCGCTGTACTTGATGTTGAATCTCAGATTCTGGCCCTTCTCGATGCAGACAACATTGCCGGCTTCTTCATTAACGGCCTTGTTGACCAGATCGGCCATCTTCTTTGTCTTGCCTGTGCCGGGAGCACCCATAATAACCTTAACCATAAATCGTATCCTCCTTTGTTTTTATATAATGATAACACGAAATGTCAGTTTCAACAACAGCTTATTTGGTAAATCGGAAAAATATTTTCCCGATACACTGTGTCCATAATAACTTACTTCATTCGGGTCTAAATCATTGTACCACGGACTTTCCAACCTTGCAACGGATTTATTAAAACTTTTGATGAATTATTTTTCTTTTTTCACATTTTTATTCCCGGTTCATCTGATATTCCCATCACGAAAAGTCGCCCGGCTCATCAGGCGGCTCCACAGATCCCACAGTGTCAGCCGTTCAACGGTCTCTGCAGCAACAATATCGCAGCTGTAGACGATCGCTCCATCCGCATCGCACACCGTGAAACTACCCACCCGATCTCCGGCCTGCACCGGTGCTTCAACCCACGCTTCCATCTCTATTGTTTTGATCAGTTCGGGAATACGGCTCTTTTCTAACAGAACAGACTTTTCTTCAGCCAGACATACAGAAACAACATCCTTCTTTCCCATCTGCACGGAAATCGGCAGCAAAGGCGTATCGGGGCTGATCTTCTGACTTGTATAATTGGCGAAACCATAATTGAGCAAGGCCGCCACGTCGTCGTTGCGGCTCTGGGAAGTCTCTCCCCGCAGGACAACGGCGATCAGCATCATGCCCTCTCTTTCAGCTGCGCCCGAAAGACAATATCCGGCATCGGAAGTATAGCCTGTTTTCAATCCGATCATACCGTTATAACTGCGGATCATCTTATTGGTATTGGTCAGCCCAAAGGTTCCATCCCGAATGGTATCGGTCCAGATGGTCGTATATTCTCTGATCTTCCCATGAGCCAGAAGAGCTGCCGACATCTTTGCGATATCCCGTGCTGTGGTCAGATGTCCATCGGCTTCCAGGCCGCAGCAGTTGACGAAATGCGTGTTATACATCTCCAGCTCGGCGGCACGTGCATTCATACGTGCAACAAATGCTTCTTCGCTGCCTGCCAGATGTTCTGCCAATGCCACCGAACAATCGTTGGCTGAGGCAACAGCCACACACTTGACCATTTCCTCCACTGTAAACTGCTCCCCTTCTTTGAGCCAGATCTGACTTCCACCCATGGAAGCAGCATGGGCCGATCCGACGACAATGTCCTCCCATCCGAGTTCTCCCCGTTCGATGGCTTCCATGACCAGCAGCAAGGTCATGATCTTTGTGACCGAGGCCGGCGGCATCTGCTGATCGGCATTCTTTTCATAAATAATTTCTCCCGAAGCGGCATCCATTAAAATACAGCAGGGTGCTTTTACGGTCACTTCAGCTGCCTGTACCGGGCATTCCATGAAAACTGAACACATACAGATCATCATCAGGGTTGCAATCACTTTTTTCATTCTATCACCTCACGGATAGATATGTCCGCCTTCCCCCTGCTATTCCCGATTGCAATCTTCGCTTTTTCCTGTTACAATAATAAATAATATGCTTTTTACACAAATCTGTTTTTAATGGTGAATATCTATGAAAATTGCTTTTTATACCCTCGGCTGTAAGACCAATCAGTTTGAGACACAGGCACTGGAAACCATGTTTTCCGAGCGCGGCCATGAGATCGTCCCCTTCTCTCAGGTCGCTGATGCCTACATTATCAATACCTGCACCGTTACCGCCATGGGTGATAAGAAATCCCGCAATGCTGCCCATCGTGCCAAAGCGCTCAATCCCGATGGTCTGCTGATCGTCTGCGGCTGCTATGCACAGGTCAAGCCCGAAGAGGTCAAAGAAATGTGCGGCGCCGATATTGTCTGCGGTAACGGCGATAAGAGCCGCATCGTCGAGCTGACCGAGCAGGCTTACGAAGACCGTCAGTATGTCTGCACCGTCCGCCCCGGTTTTGACCATGGCCCCTTTGACTTCATGCCTGCCGGCTCCCTCAAGGGCCGTACCCGTGCGCTGCTCAAGGTGCAGGACGGCTGCCAGAACTTCTGCTCCTATTGCCTCATCCCCTATGCCCGTGGTCTCTCCCGTTCCATGCCCATGGAGCAGGTGCGCAGCGAAGCCGCCCGTCTGGGTCAGGCCGGCTATAAGGAGATTGTTGTCACCGGTATCGAGATCTCTTCCTACGGCTTTGATCTGCCCGGCAAACCTACGCCCACCGAGATGATCGCCGCCATTTGTGAAGCTGCACCCGAAGCACGTATCCGTCTGGGTTCTCTGGAGCCCCGTACCGTCACCGAGGAGTTCTGCACCACGCTGGCGCCTTACAAAAACCTCTGCCCCCATTTCCATCTGTCTCTCCAGAGCGGATGTGACAAGACCCTCAAGGATATGAACCGCAAATATGATACCGAGCGCTATTTCCTCTCCTGCCAGCTGCTCCGCCGGCATTTCCCCGGCTGTGCCATCACCACCGACCTGATCGTTGGCTTCCCCGGCGAGACCGAAGAAGAGTTTGCCACCACGCTGGCCTTTGTTGAAAAATGTGCGTTTGCTCAGGTACATATCTTCCCCTACTCCTCCCGTACCGGCACTCGTGCCGCTTCCATGCCCGGTCATCTGACCCATGCTCAGAAGCAGGTTCGCGCCAAGCAGGCTGCCGAAGTCTGCGCCATCGGCCGACAGACCTATCTGGAAAGCATGATCGGTCAGACCGTTGAGGTTCTGTTTGAACAGAGCCAGAAGGGTTTGTATTCGGGCCATTGTCCTCAGTACTGTCTGGTCAAAGCCGAAGGCAGCCGTCTGTCGGGTCAGATCAAACAGGTTCGTATCGACAGCACCGATGGCGAAAGCCTTTTCGGAGAAATCCTGTAATTCAAATTTTTCTCCAAAATCCGGGAACCTTTTCTCCCGGCTGCAAGTCTATATAGTAAAAGGATCCAACATACAAAACGGAGGTGAATCTATATGTTCGGTATCCCGGCATATCTTCTGTGGCTGGCCGCTGTTATTCTTCTGGCCATTCTCGAAGCATCCACCATGGCGCTGACCTGTATATGGTTCGCAGCCGGTGCCGTGGCAGCCTTTCTGATCGCCTTGTTGGGCGGTGGATTCTGGCCGCAGATCATTCTCTTTACTCTGGTTTCGGGCATCTGTCTGGCTGCCGTTCGTCCCATGGCCATGCGCCATCTCAACAGCCAGAAGACAGCGACCAATGCCGACCGTGTTATCGGCCATGAAGCACTGGTCATCGAAACCATCGATAACCGCCTCCCCTCCGGCCAGGTTCGTGTTTCCGGTCAGGTATGGACGGCCCGCTCAACGGATGAACACACCGTCATCCCCGAAAGCGCCACCGTCGTCATTCAACAGATCCAGGGCGTCAAGCTGATCGTCGAACCCATCGACACACCTGTTGCCCATTGATCGCAGTTTTGTACATCTCTCAACTATTGAAAGAAAAGGAGAAATTATCATGGCAGGTATTTTAGGTCCCGCACTGGTCATCATCGTTTTTGTCATTCTGATCATCGCATTTCTGGCATCCAACATCATCATTGTTCCCCAGGCCAGCGCTTTCATCGTTGAGCGTCTGGGTGCCTACCAGGGCACATGGGAGACCGGCCTCCACTTCAAGCTCCCCTTTATCGAGCGTGTCGCCAATAAAGTTACCCTGAAAGAGCGTGTTTCCGACTTCCCTCCCCAGCCTGTTATCACCAAGGATAACGTCACCATGCAGATCGACACCGTCATCTACTTCCAGGTCACCGACCCCAAGTTGTTCACCTATGGTGTTGTTCACCCCATGGCTGCCATCGAGAATCTGACCGCCACCACCCTGCGTAACATCATCGGTGATCTCGAACTGGACCAGACCCTGACTTCCCGCGACATCATCAACACCAAGATGCGCACCATCCTCGATGAAGCCACCGACCCCTGGGGCATTAAGATCAACCGTGTTGAGCTCAAGAACATCATCCCGCCCAGAGAGATCCAGGACGCCATGGAGCGCCAGATGAAGGCAGAACGCGAACGCCGCGAAGCCATCCTCAAGGCCGAGGGTGAAAAGCGTTCTCAGATCCTCATCGCTGAAGGTGAAAAGGAAGCTGTCATCCTCCGTGCCGAAGCTGTCCGTCAGCAGAAGATCAAGGAGGCCGAAGGTGAAGCCGAAGCGCTGCTGGCCATCCAGACCGCTTTGGCCAACTCCATCAAGCTGCTCAACGAAGCCGCCCCCGGTGATAACGTCATCAAGCTCAAGGCGCTGGAAGCCTTCACTGCTGCTGCCGATGGCAAGGCCACCAAGATCATCATCCCCTCGGAGATCCAGGGCATTGCCGGCCTGGCTGCTTCTGCCAAGGAGATCCTCTCCCCCGACAATAAATAAAGTATAAAAGGAAACTCCCTTATGACTATCGTACTGGAAACCGATCGTCTTATCCTTCGCCAGTTGGAAGAGTATGATCTGGATGATCTGAAAGAGATCCTGCAGGATCCCATCGCCATGGTGGCTTATGAACATGCCTTCAGCGACGAGGAATGCTGCGACTGGCTTGACCGTATGATGCTCCGCCAGCGCCGCGATGGCATCTCTCTCTATGCTGTCATTCACAAAGAAACCGGTGATTTTCTCGGTCAATGCGGCCTGACCATGCAGGATGTCGAAGGTCAGCTGCTTCCCGAAGTTGGATATCTCTTCAAGCGAAAGTTCTGGCACAACGGCTATGCCACCGAAGCAGCTGCCGCCTGTCTGGATTACGGCTTTACACAGAAAGGCCTCGATACCATCTACTGCATCGTCAAACACGACAACTTCCCCTCGCAGGCTGTAGCACGCCGCAACGGTATGGAGATTATCCATTCCTTTGACAAGTTCTATATGAATAAGCACATGCCCCATGTCCTGTTCGCCAAGAAAAAACCATAAACGCAACAATGCCCGTGAGAAATCTCACGGGCATTCTTTTATCTGTTCTTGTATTCGCTGTACCATTTGGGAATGATCTGCGAAAATCCATCATACCAATCCATGATCTGTTTCTCCTGCGTCATAAAGACTTCGATCTGCTCCTGCCCGAAAGGCATAGCCCATGGCAAGGAAGACAAAGTATTTACGGCAATATACAAAGCCAGCAAACGGAAGAACGGTTCCGGCGGCCTGTTCTCAAAATAGCCATCAATCTGTCCGATGGCAAAGGCCGGTGACAGCTGCACATTCCATACAATGCGGCTGAACTCTTCCCATGGGTCGCCAAAATCAAAACGGTCAAAATCTATAATCTTCAGATGACCGTTTTCCATCATCATGTTGCCGATATGATAATCGCCATGCTGAAAGCACTGGGGGCGCCCTTCAATCCACGAACGATTTTCTTCTATAAAACGAATGATCTTTTCCCCATCCGCATAGTGCATCGGACAGGCTTGATACTGCTCCAATTTACGATCGATCTTGCGGCCAAAACGGAGTTCCCACAGCTCCATATCGTTCGGTGCCGGTATGCCATGGATCTTCTTCAGCATCTCTCCTGCACTGTATCCCAGTCTATACTGATCCGCTTCCGAAAGATCGGAAACCACCTGTTCTGCATCTTCGCCGTCCACCCAGGTATAGGTCGACCACACCCCTTCATCGCATACACCAATATCCAATGGACGGCTCATGGAAATGGTATCCGGCAGACGACACAGCATCTCATACAGTTTCACTCTGCTTTCCTGTCGCTTGATAGGCGAAATCCGCAGCAGAACCGTTCGGCCTGTCTGATCGGCTGCTTTGTATTTTTCATCTGCCGACCACCCCTTCTCGATTGGCTCCAACAGCGTTATTCCGATCATTTCCATACACCTCCGTCATTGCAAAAGAACAGGCTGTCTGAGACCGCCTGGTCTTTTATCTTATTCATCTGCAAAGTTTCTGAACGAAATATTCAGGTCGACATTTCCCTTGATACCACTGACACTGCCGGTATCGCTGTACTGCCACATATCAAAATCGTAATAGAAGCCGGGATAGTCGTTATAGCGGGCAAACCAGAAGGCATAATCGCTGATCTTACTCAGGTTATACTTTACATAACCGCAATAGGAATTGAAGTAGACCATCGGCTTATAGCCTGCCTCTTCGATCATACCGCAGAAGGTATTGGCGATCTTACAGAGAATATCTGTTTCCAGGCCGTACGTGCGTGCCTCACTGCCGCCGATACGCTCCCAGTCGAAAACAACGGGATACGTGATATCATAACCCTCAATGTGTTCCAACACATATTCAGCCTCTTCCCTGGCCTCGGCTACCGTAATGGCCTGGGAGAAATAATAGACGCCGACATCAAGACCTGCTTCCAGCGCACCTTCGATGTTCTTTTCAAAATTGACATCGTCATACATGTTGCCTTCACGGCCATAGCCTCGGCCACCGACACGAATGATGGCATAATCAACACCATCTTCGGCGACCTTCTCCCAATCGATATCGCCCTGATGGATCGAAACATCGATACCGACCCATGTATCTTCTCCGAAATAGTAGCGATATCCATTCTTGTCGTAATAATTGCCATCATCACGGGTATAAGTTGCAACATCCTCCAGAACTTCCAACGTATAAGAAGCATACTGGATGGTATTACTGCTCTGCTTCTCCTTATGGTTAAGGATACGCCAGATGATGGTGGTGATCTCCGCACGGGTGATATCACTATCGGGGTAGAAATAGGTCTTACCATTCTTGTCGACCGATCCTTCAATGATGCCGGCATTATAAAGAGCCATGACATAATCATCATCGCTGTCCTGGAATGGCGACTTTCCCGAACTGTCTTCCAGACCCATGGCCTCAGCGGCAATACGCGCAATATCTCCACGGGAGATGGTATCGTTAAGCCCCATAAAGTCCTCGGGAACAACACCTGCTTCAATGGCCAGATCTTCATAACGAAGTGCCCAATGGCCTTCGATTTCTTCATCCGAGGGTTCCAGGCCGGTGGCCAACAGGATCAGCTTGAGTGCCTGTCCATAATTGACCTTACCCGAGGGTTCAAAGGTCTTGGCAGTCATACCATTGACAACACCGCTCGAATAAAGCTCGGCCACGTAACCGTAATACCATGCACCAACAGGAACATCGGTAAAAGGCAGATCGACATCCATGAACCACTTGGCGGTCAATTCCATAGGTTCTTCGATGACATCGTCTTCGTGAACCGCCTTGCCTGCCTCGGTATACCATCCGGCCAGGACATAATCTTCACGCTGGGCTGTGGGCAGACGCTCCAGCGATTCGCCAACTTCAAAGCAGACAATATCACTTTCTACCGTACCGCCATTGCCATTGAGAACAACGTATGTATATTCAGGGCTGTCTTCTCCTTCATAATCCCCGTAGAGCAGCAGCATAGCTTCTGCCAGACGACGCTCGGCCAGACCATGGTCAACAGCCTTGCCTACATGACACCAGACGACAAAGGCATCCAGAATGTCGATTTCATCGTAATATTCCAACCCATCGATCATATAGCTGCTGAACTTATAGCTTGCATTCATCCAGCCACTGCCGAGATTGTAAGTAAAACTGGCCAGTGCATCAAACTGATACTGTTCAACTTCGATGTCATATCTGCCCAGATAGTCATTGACCTTTTCGGCAGTCTCTTCCAGATCCCGGCGAAACAGCCTTGTAGCCATGCGCTCGCTGATCTCATCTTCATAATCCTCAGGATCGATGGCTGTACCATAACCGATACGCCAGGTTCCGTTATCCAAATAGGGCACGCTCGAAAAGCCCTCGTATTGTTTAATAAACTCTATGCCCTCATCGCTGACCTCCCAATCGGCAGATGCTGCATAGGCTGTAGGCGCCAGCATGCATACCATCATGCAAGCCAGCAGCAGACTCATAAATCTTTTCATCCTATCCCCTTTCTCTTTCATTTGTGCGTGGGTTTATTTTTCCAATCTAAGATAGTATAACATTATTCTGCCAATAAAAACACCCCAAACCGACAGGAAAATCTTTCATCCTGCAAATATTATAAAAAAACCGTATTCCCCCGATGGAGAATACGGTTTTGACTTATTCAATTCATCAATCTGTCAGGACCTCGATCCGCTCTCCCAACACCAATGTCTTCTGCCGTTCTTTCAGCACATAGCGCTCGTGCTGCATGGTACGATCCATATGTTCCAGATGGGTGACCATTGAACGCAGATTGCTTTCCACCTGCGCAACTTCCTGCTGGGAATCTCCGATGCGCATCTGTACCGTCCAGTCGGCCAACAAACCATCAAGAAAAAAATCTGCAAAGCGGAGATAATCTCCCACATTATCCTGCCCCAGATGGAATCCGATATTGACATCGGTCAATGCACTGTTGAACTGGCTGATGCGGCTGCGCAGCGCCTCACTCTGACGACGTGCATCACTGAGTTTCTTATGCTTGGCTGCCCCGGTCACAGCACCACCACCGGCCACATCCAATGTAC
>JAFYOK010000242.1 GCA_017560175.1 Clostridia bacterium
GGAAGCCATGGAGCCGGCCAGGTCGCCCTTCTTGCGGATCTCTTCCTCGATGGCGGCCTGCAGCTCAGCGCCGGCGAGACCGGCGAAGTCGTTGTCCGCCAGATACTTCAGCTTCAGCTCGTTGGGGGTGCCCTCCAGGCCCGCAGTGTAGGCGGGGGAGACCACCGGGTCAGCCAGCTCCCAGATCTTGCCGACGGGATCCTTGAAGGCGCCGTCGCCATAGACCATGACTTCAACCAGCTTGCCGGTCTTTTCCAGCAGCTTCTTCTGGATGTCTTCGACCAGATCCTGGCAGGCTCTGGGGAACAGCTTGACCTGATCCTCGGTAGCCTTGTTGGAGCCCAGCAGGCCGTAGCTCTCGTTGTAGCCGCTGCCATTGATGGGAGCATCCATGATCTCGTCCAGACCGTAAACGCGCTCAGCACCGGCAGCCTTCAGGATGCGCTTTGTGCGTGCACGTGTGTGGATATCACAGCACAGGACATTCTTGGTGTAGTCCAGAACGGCCTTGGGGTTGTTTGCAAAAATGATCTCGGGCTCTGCACCGCACTCACGGATCAGAGTCTCATAGTACTCGACATAGTCGACACCTGTGAAGGTGTGCTTCTCGTAGCCGAACAGCTCACGATACTTCTCGAGGGACAGGACATCCTTGTAGGGGTCAACGCCCTTCTCGTCCAGTGCGTCGAGGGAGACCAGATGGTTGCCGACTTCGTCGGAGGGATAGCTGAGCATCAGGACGACCTTCTTTGCGCCCTTGGCGATACCGCGCAGGCAGATAGCAAAGCGGTTACGGCTCAGAATGGGGAAAATAACACCGACGGTCTCGCCGCCCAGCTTGGTGCGGACGTCTTCGGCAATATCTTCAACGCTGCAGTAGTTGCCCTGTGCACGAGCAACGATCGCTTCTGTCATAGCGACGATATCACGGTCGCGAATGGCATAGCCTTCGGAAGCTGCTGCTTCCAGGATGGAGGTGGTGACGATGTCGACCAGGTCGTCGCCCTTACGGATGATGGGTGCGCGAACACCTCTGGAAATTGTACCGACTTTACGGCTCATATTCAAACACTCCCTTATTAAGCATAAGTATGGATTTTGTTTTCTAACATACTTTAGTATAACAATCTTTCGTCCGATTGTAAATGAAAAATTATGGTTCCGCGCTGTTTTTTTGCATTTCCGTATATTTTCGGTCTCCCTTTCATACCCATGGAACATACTGCAACCGATGAAACAGGGAGGAACCGACCATGAAACAGCGCCCCCATGAGCGCGCCGTCGCTCTGGCTTTATATATCACCGAAAAACGCTCCACCGTCCGTGCCGCCGCCGCAGCCTTCGGCGTGTCCAAATCCACCGTACATAAAGACGTGACCAAAGCCCTCCGCAGACTGGATCCCGACCTCTACGATGCCACACGCAAGGTGCTGGAGCAGAACAAGGAAGAGCGGCACATCCGGGGCGGCGAGGCCACAAGGCGCAAGTATCGCGGAGAGATTTGACGAGATCCATCGGTTCATGCTAAACTGGGAAAAGATCATTCTTGGAGGTAGACCCCCATGGAAAACACCGAACTTTTCCCCCGTCTGCGCGATCTGCACAAGCGGTGCATAAATAAAAATATCATCACCAATACCTTTTTCCTCACCCCCCGTGAGCAAATGGAAGCACGGGATTTCTGCCGCCGCGAATTGGGTGCCGAGCCTTTCTTCTTCGGCGGTTATCCCGAAGCCGAGCGTCGCATGGCCTTCTTCCTGCCCGACTGGGCCGACCCCGACACCTTCGACCCTTCCCCCTATCTCAAGGCCATTGAAGCCCGCACCCCCTTTGCCGCCCCCTCCCACCGCGACTTTCTGGGTTCGCTGATGGGCATGGGCATCGAGCGTGAATGTGTCGGCGATATCCTGGTCAAGGGCGACCGTGCCTGGTTCTTCCTCACCCCGGCCATCACCCCTCACGTCCTCGACTCCATGATCCATGTGGGCCGTGACGGCGTTTCCCTCTCGGAGATCGACTTTGAAGCCCTTCCCCATTTTGAGGCTGAGCTGAAAGAAGTCACCTTCACCGTCCAGTCCCTCCGTATCGATGCTGTCGTATCGGGCATCTGGAAGACTTCGCGCAGCAGCGTCCAGGATCTCGTCCTGCGCGGCGATGTCACCCTCAATTATTTCCCCTGTATGGACAAGGATGCCTCGGTGCAGGAAGGCGACATGATCTCCCTGCGCCACCACGGCAAGGCAAAGATCCTCTCGGCCGACGGCAAAAGCAAAAAAGGCCGCACCTTTGTCACCGCCGGTGTGTTTGTTTAAGTTGACAGTGGAGAGTTGAGCGTGGACAGCTATGGTGCCTGTTTATAATACGGCGCTACGCCCTTAGCCTTCCCTTGAGGGAAGGGGGACCGCTTTAGCGGTGGATGAGTGACTAC
>JAFYOK010000243.1 GCA_017560175.1 Clostridia bacterium
GCTCACCCAGCAGGAAGAAGGCCGTATAGTCGGAAACACGAACAGCCTGCTGCATATTGTGGGTGACCATGACAATGGTGTATTTATCCTTCAGTTCCAGAACCAGTTCCTCAATACGGGAAGTAGAGATGGGGTCGAGGGCCGATGTGGGCTCGTCCATCAGCAGGATCTTGGGCTGTACGGCCAGTGCTCTTGCGATGCAAAGACGCTGCTGCTGTCCGCCCGACATACCGAGCGCGTTCTTCTTGAGGCGATTCTTGACTTCGTCCCAGATCGCAGCGCCGCGCAGGGCATTTTCAACGATTTCGTCCAGTTCGACCTTATTGGTGATACCGTGGGTACGGGGGCCGTAAGCGACATTGTCATAGATGCTCATGGGGAAAGGATTGGGCTTCTGGAAAACCATGCCGATCTCCTTGCGCAGCTGGTTGACATCGATATCGCTGCCGAAAATATCCTTTCCTTCATAGCGAAGATCACCGGTGATCTTTACGCCGGGGATGAGATCATTCATGCGGTTGAGGGTCTTGAGGAAAGTGGATTTGCCACAGCCCGAAGGGCCGATAAAAGCGGTGATGCTCTTTTCAGGGATATCGATTTTTACATTCTTCAGTGCCTGGTGTTCACCATACCACAGGCACATGTCTTTAACGGTAATGATATTGTTCATATACTTCTCCTTTTTGCGAAGTGTTTCTGTACGAGGGTAGCTGCAAAATTGATGAGGACAGTCAGCAGCATGAGAATGGCGGCGATGGCAAAGGCAACGCCGAACTCACCCTGTTCTTTTGCGTAAACGTAAAGTGCAACCGTCAGTGTGGCGCCGGGTGCAGCCAGACCGTCGATGACACCATTGAGGGCGTGGGCGAAACCTGCCGTGAAGAGCAGTGCAGCCGATTCACCAAGAATACGGCCGACCGAAAGAATGCAGCCTGTAATGACACCGTCGACACATCCGGGAATAACAACGGTGCGGACGACACGCCATTTGCCGGCACCCAGACCAAATGCACCCTCACGGTAGGACTGCGGAACGGTCTTGAGACTCTCCTGTGTGGTACGCATGATGGTCGGCAGGTTCATAATGACCAGTGTAAGCGCACCTGCCATCAGACAGGTTCCCATGCTGTTGGAGAACAGCAGCATACCGACCAGACCGTAGATGATGGAAGGAATACCCGAAAGGGTCTCGGCCGCATATTCGATCAGGGCAACAAGCTTCTTATTGGAAGCATATTCTGTCAGATAGATGGCAGCGCCGACACCCAGAGGAAGAACGATGACCAGTGTGGCCAGAACGATGTAGAGTGTGTTGAGGATATCGGGCAGGATGCCGATACGCTCGGTGAGGTAGCTGGGCTTGGTGGTCAGCAGCTCCCAGGTGATATTGGGAATGCCCTGGATCAGTACATAGCCCATGAGGAAGAGGACCAGTGCAGCAGTCAGACCAACCGACAGCAGCATGAGGCTCTTCATCAGCACTTCATAGCCTTTTCTTTTATTGGATAACGATTTATTGAACATAGATTAGTCCTTTTCTTTTTTTAGGAAGAAATTAAGGGTGACATTGATCAGCATGATGAACAGGAACAGAACCAGCGCAATGGAGAACAGTGCCTGTCGCTGCAAGCCGCTGGAATAGGCCATCTCGCTGGACACAGCGGTGGTCAGGAATCGAACACTCTGGAAGATGGAGTCGGGCATATTCGGTACATTACCGGCAACCATCATGACCGCCATGGCTTCACCGATGGCACGGCCAACACCGAGAACGACCGAAGCCGCGATACCGCTTTTGGCAGCAGGAACAGAAACCTTGAAATAGGTTTCGATGGGAGTAGCACCCAGAGCAAGAGAAGCATCCTCATACTCCTTGGGAACGGCATCCAGCGCTGTGACCGACATCTTGATGATGGAGGGCAGGATCATAACTGCCAGGACGATGATGGCTGCAAACAAACTTGCGCCATCGGGAACCCGGAAGATCTTACGAATGCCGGGAACCAGTACCAACATACCGACCAGACCGTAAACGACCGAAGGAATACCGGCCAGCAGACTGACGGCAGCCTGCATGACAGCCTTAACTTTGGGAGACGCCAGCTTGGAGAGATAGACAGCTGTCAGAAAGCCGATCGGTACGCCAAGGACGATGGCACCGGCTGTACCGTAAATACTTGTCAGAATAAAGGGAAGAATACCATAGGCAGGGGTTTCGGCAGTGGAGGCCCACACCTTGCCAAACAGGAAATCTTTCAGACCGATCTGACGGATGGCAGGAATACCCGAAATGATCAGATATACGGTAATGAGCAGAACACAACCGACGGTGATCAGGCCCAGCAGCAGGAAGAGACCGTGAATGGCCTTTTCCATTCTTTGATTTGTCTTCATAGTTTGTATAACCTCACGGCAGAAGAGCGACGGTTATCTATGTAACCGTCGCATCTGCGTTTTTCTTAGTTTGCGGAAACTACACCGGCTGCAGAGATGATCTCATTTGCATCGCTGGAAGTGATGTAGTCGAAGAACTTCTGTGCAGCATCGCTCAGCTTTGCATCGCTCTTGGTAACCAGAACGAAGGGGCGCTGTACAACATAGCTGCCGTCCTTGATGTTTTCTTCGGTAGCAGCGACACCATCAACTGTCAGAGCCTTAACGGTATCCTTGACCGAAGCGACCGAAGCATAACCGATAGCACCGGGGTTCTGTGCAACTGTGGTGATAACGTCGCCTGTGGAGGTCAGCTCCTGGCGGTACTGGCATGCATCCTCAGTGTCGGTGATGGACTCAAAGCCATCGCGTGTGCCGGAACCTGCCTCACGGCCGATCAGAACGATCTCTGCGTCGTTGCCGCCGACTTCAGACCAGTTGGTGATCTCGCCGGTGTAGATCTTGGCGATGGTCTCAACACTCAGGTCAGAAACAGGGTTTTCGGGATTGACGATGACGGCAATGCCATCGTAAGCCAGAACAGTACCGGTCAGGCCGGCTTCCTTTTCCTCAGCCTTCAGGTCACGAGAGGACAGGCCGATGTCGCAGCGGCCTTCCTGTACGGCCTTGATGCCCGAGCCGGAACCGGTGGGGTTGTAAGTAAAGCTGATGCCTGTTTCGCTCTGGAAAGCCTCGCCCAGACCGCCGATGACCTTTTCCATGGAAGTGGAACCATCGGTAGCGACCGAACCCGCTTCTTCGCTGCCGCCGCAGCCTGTCAGCATCGAGATGGCCAGAAGAGCGGCCAGCATCATTGTAATCATCTTTTTCATTGTTTTTGTCTCCTTTCAAGACTTCGTTGTTTTTTGTTTTCTCACTTTCTTGGTACAGTTGCTATTTTAGGGGGCTTATGTAAAATCAAAAATACATGGAATGTGAAATCTAAGTGAAATTACAGCGCCGGTTTTGTCTTTAAAAAAGAAAAAGCGTAGGTGTGTTCACCTACGCTCATTTATTTTCTCTGTGTATCTGCAACAGCCACAATATCTCCAACACCATCCAGTACCATGGTGGGTCGATAGGCAAAGGTATCCATTGTATTTCTGTCGGAAACACCGGACATGACCAACACGGTAGACATACCACATTCCATACCGGAGATGATATCTGTGTCCATTCGGTCGCCAACCATGACGGCTTCTGCAGAGTGGCAGCCCAGGATATTCAGACCTGTACGCATCATCAGAGGATTGGGTTTGCCGCAGAAGTATGCCTGCTTTCCTGTTGCAAGTTCAATCGGCGCGATCAACGCACGGCAGGCAGGAGCAATTCCGTTTTCGATGGGGCCGGTCAGGTCGGAATTGGCACCGATCAGCTTTGCGCCTTTCAGAACCAGGTTGGTTGCCTTTGTCAATGTGTCCAGAGAATAGCACTTGCCTTCACCGATGACAACGTAATCCGGGTTGACATCATTCATCGTAATGCCTGCATCGTAAAGGGCATTCAGAAGTCCGGCCTCACCGATGGCATAAACAGAGCATCCGGGCGCCTGCTCCTTGAGGAAAGCTGCAGTGGCCAGAGCACTTGTATAAAAATGTTCTTCCGATACATCCAGTCCCATGCGAGCCAGCTTCTGCTGCAGCTCACGGGGTGTGTAGCCGCTGTTGTTGGTCAGAAAAAGAAACTCCTTATTTTCTCTGTGCAGCCAGTCAATGAACTCCGCAACACCGGGCAGAATCTTGTTGCCATGGTAGATTACGCCATCCATATCGCAGATAAATCCCTTTTTTGTACTAAAATCAATCACTTATATGCTTCCTTTCAGCATTCAAACTTTATCATCTTATTTCGATTGTTATTGTAGATGCCCTATGTAAAATTGAAAAGACAAGTCATGTAAAATCTAAATCAAATCGAAAAGACAGACCTTCCCTTCGCGTTCCCATACAGTGTCCGGATCGTCACCTTGCTCCGGTGCTATATGGGTTCCAAACAGCATTAAAAATTTTATATTTTCTCTGTCAGTTTACTATTGCAAAATCTTCCTGTTTTTGCTACGCTGTGCATAGGAACTATTATATTAAAACAGGAGGATTTTGAATGAAGAAACGCGTTTTTGCGATGTTTACGGCACTATCCATGACCGTAACCATGCTGCCCACCCCTGCGCTGGCCACAACAATACCGACCGAACCCAGCAGGTCAGCTGAACTGATGCTGACTGCAACCAACAATTCCATTGCCTCCCCTATAGAAATCCAGGTTACAAACCTTGAAGTAGGTGAAATCCCGGAAGTTACAATTATTTCGGAAGGTCCCTATACTCTGGACTCTGTCAAATGGCGCATCGAAAGCCTCGGTCCCGATGGGAATGAAATAGACGATTCGGACTGCTATGATAGCCTTGCGTTCCGACATCAAGGTGAACAATACGTAACAGTAACCCTTCGTGCCAATACCGGCTATGAATTTTCAGAAGGCTACTATAACGCAAACGATGATTCGCTTATTTTCAATGGCGAGAATCCTTCATCCTACAGCTTCGGCTCTGAAACCATGGAGATCAAAGGAACAGTTGTTGTTTCTGCGCCTGCTGCCGAACGTACACTATCTTTCAGATTCCCCTCTGTAAGTGAGTTCTACAGCGAAGATCTGACCATCACAAATGTGCTGATCGACTCGGCTGCCGATGAAGAAAATACAACAGCCGTTGTCTATTCCAGCAGTGATGACAGCATTGTTACTGTAGATGCAAACACAGGTGAAATCACCATCCATAAGGCAGGCACAGTCACCATCACCGCATCGGCAGCAAAAAATGATGCATTCAAGGCTGCTTTTGCAAGCTACGAACTGACCATCAATAAAGCTGCACAGACTGCGCCCGCTGCTTTGACAGCCTCCGAGCTGACCGTTACTGCCAACAGCATTAAGGTTACAGAACCCAAGGCCGGTTACGAATACGCCTGTGCAATTCCCGGCAGTCAGTCTGAATGGCGTGCAAACGGCAGCTTCACAGGTCTGTCGCCCAATACAGAGTATCAGGTATTTGCAAGACTGGCTGCAACAGACAGCCTCAACGCTTCTGCTGCCTCTGAACCCTGCACAGTCACAACCCCTAAGGGTACACAGGTTGCCCCTGCTGCACTCACAGCAAATGATCTGACTGTTACCGCAGATTCCATCACGGTTAAGACAGTCACAGGTTATGAATATGCCCTTTCCCCCGACTCTTCCGATTGGTCGACAAGTGGTATCTTCACAAATCTGCTGCCTAACACCCAGTATCAGGTATTTGCAAGACTGGCTGAAACAGATCGATATAATGCTTCTGCTGCCTCCGAACCTTGCACAGTCACAACACCCAAGGGTACACAGGCTGCCCCCGATGCACTCACAGAAGAAGATCTGACCATTACTGCCAACAGCATCGAAATCAAGGCCCTCATGGCCGGCTATGAATACACCTGCATTGCTTCCGGTGAAACACCTGTATGGTCGACAAACGGTATCTTCACAGGCCTCCTGCCCAATACTGAATATCAGGTATTTGCAAGACTGGCTGAAACCGACAGCTGCAATGCTTCTGCTGCATCTGAACCTTGCACAATCACAACCCCCAAGGGCGCAATCCCCACACCTACAGCATTAACTGCAAATAATCTGACAGTTACTTCCAACACCATTAAGGTCAATGCCCCCAAGGTCGGTTATGAATATGCCTGCATCACTTCCGATGCAACACTTGTATGGTCGACAAACGGCAACTTCACAGGTCTGCTGCCCAATACTGAATATCAGGTATATGTACGAGTAGCTGCAACCGACAGCTATAACGCTTCTGAAGCAGCGGCTCCCTGCACAGTCACAACTCTCAAGGCTGCACAGGCTGCTCCCGATGCTCTGTCTGCTGCTGACCTTACCGTTACCGCAGACTCCATCACAGTCAACGCAGCTGCAGGTTATGAATATGCCATTTCTTCCAACCTCAATAATTGGTCGACATCCGGCATCTTCACCGGCCTCCTGCCCAATACTGAGTACCAGATTTATGTAAGACTGGCTGAGACAAACAGCGCCTATGCTTCTGAGGCTTCCGATCCCTGCACAGTCACAACTCTCAAGGCTACACAGACTGCTCCCGATGCTCTGTCTGTTGCCGATCTCACCGTTACCGCAGATTCCATCACAGTCAACGTAGCTACA
>JAFYOK010000021.1 GCA_017560175.1 Clostridia bacterium
ATGTAAAAACAGCCGTTGATCGTGCGCTGGAGCTGCTGGCCTCCAAACTCAACAGCAAGGGACAGATCGATACAGGCAATGTATCGGCACCGCCTTCGCCCGAACTCAATGCGCAGGTCATCGTTGCGCTGACCGAACTGGGCCGCAATCCTGCCACAGATATACAGTTCACCAAGGATGGCAAGACGCTGATCGATGGTCTGGCCACCTTCTATACAGGCAGCGGCTTTGCCCATGCAGAGGGCGGCGAATATAACCGGATGGCCACTGAGCAGGCTTTCTATGCCATGGTTGCCTGCAAGCGTCTGGAAGCAGGGGAGAAGAGCCTCTATGATATGACGGTCGATCGTGCCGTCAAGTATGCCATCAGCGTCAGCGAGACCGAAAACGGCACGGTCACGCCTTCGGCAGTAACCGCCGCCGAAGGCACAACCATCACCCTGACCGTACAGCCTGCTATCGGTTATCAGCTGCAGAAGCTGACGGTCAACGGCACAGAACTGACTGCCAACGAAGAAGGCGTTTATGCCTTCGATATGCCTGCCGCAGAGGTTGTGATTACTGCTGTATTTGTCAGGATCAACGATCCTGCCAAGGCAGTTGCCGATGCCATTACTGCGCTGATCGTCACCGAGGCTGACAAAGCCACACTGGAACAGATCGAGGCCATCGAATCCGCTTACAAGGCGCTGAGTGATGAGCAGAAGCTGACGGTGGAAAACTACATCGATCTGCAGAACAGGATCGCGCAATTTGAAGATCTGCTGGCTGAGGCCAAGGCGGAAGCCAAGTTGGAGCTGGTTGAAACTGTCAGCGAACTCGAACAGGACAGTTATTCCAAGGAAAACTGGCTGAAGATCCAGCGCCTCTATTCGGCAGCCCTCAGCGACCTGTCGGCGGCTTCTTATACCGAGATGGTCGAAGCCATTTTGGACGATGCCCTGTATGACATCAAAAAGGTGCCCAAGGGAAAGGAACTGACCGTCACCTTCCGCCTGATCGGCGACGGCCTGCATGATAACGGCACCGAGGATCATGAAGAATATGTCACATGGATCCCCACCACCACCTATAAGATGCCTGCCGGTTCCACCATGTATGATGTCTTTACAGAAGCCATGGAGGAGTTCGGTCTGGGTCAGAAGGGTGCATCCAACGGTTATGTTGAGAGCATTACCGCTCCCGATTGCCTGGGTGAGTTCGACAACGGCGTCAACTCCGGCTGGATGTATACCGTCAACGGCGATCATCCGGGCACCGGCCTGACCACCTGCGATCTGGAAGACGGCGATATCATCATCTGGCATTATGTCGATGATTACATCGAGGAGGAGAGAACATCTTCTTCGGTCTACTACTACCGCTGGCTGGAAGCCCGTGACATCAGCCCCGAAAGCTATATCAAGAACAAGCTGGGCAAGATCCTCTCGGTCGGTAAGCATGGTTCGGTCAAGCCCGATGCCATAAAGCTGTCGGACATTGGCAAGACGGTTACATTTACCTTCAAGCCCGATGAAGGCTACAAGGTCAGGAATGTCATCATTGATGGCGATGCAAAGGGCAGCATCACAAGCTATACCTACAGGAACCTGCGTTACGACAGCCGTATCGTGGTCGAGTTTGAAAAGAAAGAAGCGGTCAGCTTTACCGATGTTGCCGAGAACAGCTGGTATTACGATGATGTTCGTTTTGTCGTCGAGAACGGTTTGATGGGCGGCACAAGCGAAGACACCTTCTCGCCCGACCTGTCCATGACCCGCGCCATGCTGGTCACTGTTCTCTATCGTATGGAAGGTCAGCCTGCCGTCAGCGGAAGCAGTACCTTTGCCGATGTTGCGCCCGGACAGTATTATACAGATGCTGTCCTGTGGGCAGCAAAGCATGGTATTGTCGGCGGTTATGATGAAGATACCTTTGGCACAAACGACAATATCACCCGTGAGCAGATGGCCGTCATTCTCTACCGTTATGCCGAGCATGAGGGTTACGATCTGAACGGCGGCAAT
>JAFYOK010000244.1 GCA_017560175.1 Clostridia bacterium
GCAGAGAAATAATGAACCAAGCCATCGTTATCTACACGATTGAACAACGACTTGCGATAAAGATTAACAACAGCGCCGGAAAAGATCATCCTGCATTCACGCCTTTCTGTTTTGTTTTCTATTTTAAGTATACCCTTATCCTTCACCGATTGCAATGGCAAAAGGTGATACAAATATGGGAAGATGTGCAGTTACCATACATTGCTGTCTTCTTCAAAGCCGCCGTCGGTATAAGTCGGAGCCGCTTCTTCCTTCTGCGCAGGCCGCTCCAATGCCTCATAGAAACCGTGAACGGCCAGATAACGGAAGGGCATGGAGTAGATGGCTATGGGCTTGAAGAAACCTTCCAACAGACCCCAGCCGATAAAGCTGAGATCAAGGCAGAACAAATCAAATTTATGGCCGCGCATCATACGGCGGCTCTCCTTCATGCAGGTCCATACACTCCATTCAGGGTGATCGATGAGCAGGCGCTCGGTCATACGCAGGCTGTAAGCGACAATGAAGGCCGGGAAAAACAGACAGAGCACACCCAGCCATGTCAGCACCTGGCACAGCAGATGGGCACCCAGCACACGGAAGGGAGTGTTGAAGCCGATCAAAACATTCTGCGGATGGCCGATTTCGCCGCGATGGACACGGAGGGTATAATCGATCAGACCGTACTCCAACAGAACCGAAACACAGCTGACGGCAAGGCTGAACAGGATTCCCCACACCATAAGAATGCCTGCCGTGGCCGCACCGATGCCGCCAGTGACCTTGTTCCACAGGCTGTCAAAGAGATGCCTCATGTCGTTGAAGTCCATGTGCTGAACATTCTCGAAGGTGATCTTGAAGCCGCTCCCTAATTTGTCCAACAGCATGGCCACACCGATGACGATGAGGGCGGCAACATAAAGGTCGGAACCGAAGGACCGCATGGTCTCCTTGGCCCGCGCCTTGAAATATTGATGATTGGATGTGGAAGATGCCATATCTTTTCCTCCCTTGTTTCTTTTATATTTATACTTCCAAAGATGGGAAAAGGTTCCCGAAAGGGTGAACGCTTTATTCGGTGGTCAGCTTCTCGATGTGCAGGTCGCCGCTGGCGGTGGAGACCTCGATCCGGCGGCTGCCGTCCCCTTCAATATGGGTCAGCTTCTTCTGCGTGCGGTCCTGTCCGCCACTGTAGAACCGACCGCTGGCCGTTTCAAACTGCAGGGTGTAGCCGGTGCCTTCCATCATGGTCACACGGAGCTGACCGCTGGCCGTTTCAAGGTCGGCTCTTTCCCATCGGTCCCCCAGCCAGACGCTGCCCGAGGCTGTATCGATCTCCACGATTTCAAAGCCGTCCAGGGTGACATTGCCCGAGGCCGTATCGATCTCGACTTCGCGGCCTGTGACACCGGTGACCATAACCTCAGCCGAGGCGCTGTCTACCGAAAGACTGTCGAGGTAAAATTCTCTCGGCAGCTGCACGATCAGCCGCTTGGACGGAATACCGCGCACATTCTCACGGATGGAAAAATCGATCTCCATCTCTGCCCCTTCCATGGTCATGCGGCCATGATGGCTCTCGTCCAGCACCTCATCCGACCATTCAGCCACGCGGACGGTCTCTCCATCATAAGGCTCGATGTGTACGGCATCGGCGGTCCAGTCGATATCGATGGAACGGAGACGGTCGGCAGGGACTTCGCCCAGCAGATGCTCGACCCCCAAAAGGTCCTCCGTGGGCAGAGTGAGACTCGATTCCGACTGCGCGCCAACCACCGTTTCGCCGCTATCGACAGAAGAAGCCGTCTTTTCTTCTTCCAACCGCAGTTCGCCGCCCATGGGGGTATTGCGCCCCTCCAGACGGTCGAAGACGATGCCGATGGCGGCCACACCGGCGAAAGACAGGATGAGGGCCAGCAGCACAAGTGCGGCACAGCCGATCAGAAAGGCTTTGAGGCAGCCGCGACCCTTGGGTGCAGCGGGCGGCGGTGTGCTGCCTGCCGACAGGTCGCTGCGCTCCCCCAGAATACGGCCGACGATCAGGTCGATCTCTTCCAGCTGTGCGACGGCCTCTTGCTCGGTGCAGCCTTCTTCCATGCGGTCGTTGATCAGTTCTTCATAATAAAGGATATATTCCTCCCGCTCGGCCTTGGGCAAGGCCGACAGACGGCGTTCGAGGGTATTTAAAAAGGTGTGCTTGGTCATTCTTCGGGTTCTCCTTTCCGGATAAATTCGTAGATATGCATAATATCGGCCCATCCATCAAGGAAGCTACCGATCTGGTCGATGCCTACTGGCGTGATCTGATAGATCTTCCGCAGGCGGCCCTGATGCTCGACGGTATGTGCCGTCAGACATCCCGAGCCTTCCAGACGGCGCAGGATGGGATAGAGGGTCGATTCCGATATGGCGATGACGGGAGCCAGGTCCTTGATGATCTGATAGCCGTGGGATGGGCCGCGGCGTACGACCGACAGGACGCAGACCTCCAATAAACCTTTTTTGATCTGAGGGTCCAACATAGAATACCTCCTTTCACATATTACTATATATTACATAGTATATCTTGTCAATAGGGTAAAGTAATAAAAATCCCCCCGTAAAACGGGGGGTTTTTCACATGCGGGCAAAGCCCTCTATTCTTCGCAGACGCGTAAAACGCGTAAGTACGATCTGCCAACTGCGTAAGGACTGTTCTTGCTACCCGCAAGCGGGTTTCCTTAC
>JAFYOK010000245.1 GCA_017560175.1 Clostridia bacterium
CTTGGATGCATCGATCTTTGCATCGGACATCGCCTGGCGGACGGGACCCATGGTAGCTTCGACCAGGTCACGGGTCAGCTCGTCGAACTTGGCGCGTGTCAGTGTCATTTCCAGGTGCTTGGGGCCTGTAGCATCAGCGGTGATGTAGGGCTGGTTGATGGATGTGCTGTTCATGCCGGACAGCTCGATCTTGGCCTTCTCGGCAGCTTCCTTCAGGCGCTGCATAGCCATCTTGTCGCCGGTCAGGTCAACACCCTGCTCCTTACGGAACTCCTGGACCATCCAATTGACGATACGCTCGTCAAAGTCGTCGCCGCCCAGACGGTTGTTACCGGCTGTAGCCATAACTTCAACCATACCGTCGCCGATGGACAGGATGGAAACGTCGAATGTACCGCCGCCCAGGTCGTAAACCATAACAGTCTGGTCTTCTTCCTTGTCAACGCCGTAAGCCAGCGCAGCAGCTGTGGGCTCGTTGATGATACGCATAACTTCCAGACCGGCGATCTTACCTGCGTCCTTTGTAGCCTGGCGCTGTGCGTCGGTGAAGTAAGCGGGAACGGTGATAACAGCCTTGTCGACCTTCTGGCCCAGGTAGCTTTCGGCATCAGCCTTCAGCTTCTGCAGGACCATAGCGGAGATCTCCTGGGGGGAATACTGCTTGTCGTCGATGGCGACGGTGTAGTTTGTACCCATCTCACGCTTGATGGAGATAACGGTCTTCTGGGGATTGGTGACGGCCTGGCGCTTAGCGACCTGACCGATCATACGCTCGCCGGTCTTGGAGAAAGCAACGACCGAGGGAGTGGTTCTTGCGCCTTCGGCATTGGGGATAACAACAGCCTCGCCGCCTTCCATAACGGCAACGCAGGAGTTGGTTGTACCGAGGTCGATACCGATGATCTTAGACATAATGTTTGTCCTCCTTATATGGATCAATTTAATATTTTATAATGAAAAATAGGATATGCGATTTGATTTAACCAACGACTCTGACCATGGCGTGACGGACAACACGCTCGCCCAGGGCATAACCCTTGAGCAGGACATCGGCGATCTGATTGGTTTCCAGTTCCTCGTCCTCGGTCATCATAACGGCATTGTGGAAATTGGGATCAAACTGATCGCCTCTTTCACCAAAAGCCTTTACGCCAAAACGGTCGAGGCATTCGTTATACTGCTTGATGATCATTTCCAGCGACTTCTTAAAGACTTCGTTCTGCTCCTGTGCCATGCCGCGCTCGAGGGTATCGATGACGGGCAGGAAACCGGCAACGGTGGAAGCAACATTGTCGAGATACATATTCTCGCGCTCCTTCTGGTTGCGGTTGCGGAAGTTCTGGTATTCGGCCAGAACGCGCAGATAGCGGTCTTCTGTGGCAGCCAGTTCAGCTTCCAACTGCTGCTCGCGGGTGGGTTCGGCTGCTGCCTCGGCAGTTTCCTGCTCCTGTGCAGCTTCTACGGTTTCTTCAGCCGCGTTGTCGCGGATCATTTCTTCTTCGCAGTGCATTTGGGGTTCTCCTGTATATTGATGTTCTTGTTATTTATTTTTTCCGCCCAGTTCTCCCAGGGTATTGACGAAGGCCGAAAGCTGTGCTGTGGCCTTGGCGTAATCCATACGGGTGGGAGCGACGATACCGATGATGCCCTTGTGGTTGGCATCAAACTCGTAGGTGGTAAAGACGAAACTGGTCTCGGTGAGGGCCGGATCGGCATTTTCGGGGCCGATGCGGACGTTGACCCTGCCGGGCAGGGCATTCTGCACCATATCCCGGATGCTTTCGGGATCGGCCAGATGATCGAGCACCATGCCGGCCTTCTTTGCATCCTGATATTCGCGGTTGCTCAGCAGCTTGGAGGCGCCTTCCACATAATATTCCATGGAATCGTTCTCGCGGCCGCTCTCTTCGATGAAATCGACCACCTGCTGAGAAAGATGGGCAAAGGCCGAATGGGGGCCGAAGCTCTGCTCGACAACGCCCTGCAGACGCTGAAGCCTGCCTTCGGCGATGGCCATATTGATAAATCCGGTCAGTGCCGATACATTTTCGGGGGATACCGGCTGACGCAGACGCAGAACCTTGTTGCGTACCGTATTCTCGCAGATGAGAACCAGTGCATACTGGCTGCCGTTGCCATCCATGGGAATCAGCTCGATCTTGCGAACCGTTTCTCCCATCGACCGCTGGGTCAGCGCCACCGCGGTGTGATTGGTCACCTTGGAGACGACGCGGGAGGCGGCCAGCAGGATGCTGTCCATCTCGTGCATACGGTGTTCCATCTCGTCACGCAGGCGCTGGAGTTCCATGGCCGCCATGCGGTACTGATCCATCAGCTCATCGACATACAGTCGATAGGCCTGGCTGGAAGGGACACGGCCGGAAGATACATGCTGCTTTTCCAGCAGACCCATCTCTTCCAGCTCACTCATCTCATTGCGGATGGTAGCCGAGGAAAGAGGTTTTTCAAATGCGCCCATGAGGGCCTTGGAGCCGACCGGCTCTGCTGTATCGATATAGTTCTCGATGATGGCCTTGAGGATCATCTGCTTTCTGCTTGGCAGCACGGCGCTCACCCCTTCCCGATTTTTAGCACTCACACTTCCCGAGTGCTAATATTATAGTAGCACAATTTCCCCCAAAGTCAAGGGCAAAATGAGAACAATCCACATATAAAATGTGAACATTTTGGCAACATTGCACAGACAGACCCAAAAACCTGTTAATGCTCTCCCCCTCCCTCTGCCAACGCAAACCACCGTTGAAAGTATGGGCAGGATATTATATAATAAAGGTGACAAGACAGTTCAAAAGCCTTCCCTCAAGGGAATACTGTCTATGACTACACTCATTACCACCTTATTATATAACAGAAAGGATCCGCCTATGCTCACATTGGACGATATCAAACGCAGCCCGGCCATCAAGACCTATGTTCAGTCGGCTGACCGTGTCATGCAAGCCATGAAGTTCACCGAACACGGCTTCGCCCATGCAGGCATTGCATCTCATGTTGCTGCCCACATTCTCTCGGCCCTGGACTATGACGACCGTACCTGCGAACTGGCCTCCATCGCCGGTTACATGCACGATATCGGCAACAACATCAACCGTTATGACCACGCCCAGTCGGGTGCATCCATGGCCTTTACGCTGCTCTCGCAGATGGGTATGGATCCCGACGAGACTGCCATGATCGTCACCGCCATCGGCCACCACGATGAAGGCTCGGGCGGCCCGGTTCATCCCATTTCGGCAGCCCTTATCATTGCCGACAAGAGCGACGTTCGCCGCAGCCGTGTCCGCGACAAGGCCGACATCAATATCGATATCCACGACCGCGTCAACTATGCCGTCACCGATTCCGAGCTGGAGGTCTTCCCTGCCGAGAAGATCATCCGTCTGGGTCTGACCATCGACACACGCATCTGCCCGGTCATGGAATACTTCGAGATCTTCCTCTCCCGTATGCTCATGTGCCGCAAGGCTGCCGAATATCTTGGCTGCCGCTTCACCCTTGATATCAACGGCACAAAACTCCTGTAACCCAATCTATTTACATAAAATCTGAGGTATATACCTATGAACAAACTTGCCAAGCGTATTTTCGACAGCGACCCCTACCTTGCCGAGCTGGATGCAGTGGTTGAATCCTGCACCTCCATCAAGGAAGGCCACGCCGTCATTCTCGACAAGACCATCTTCTTCCCCCGTGGCGGCGGACAGAACTGCGACGGCGGCACCATTGCCGATATCGAGGTTCTCGACTGCTACGAGGAGAACGGTGAAGTCCTGCACATTCTGCCCCAGCCGCTGGAAGTCGGACAGGCTGTCCATCTGGCCATCAACTTTGACAACCGCCTGGATCACATGCAGCACCATCTGGCCCAGCACATCCTGTCGGCGCTGATGACCCAAATGTATAAGAACGATACCCAGAGCGCCCACATGGAAGAAGGCTACGGTCACATCGAGATCGAACGCCCCCTCTCTCCTATGGAGCTTGTCGAGCTGGAACAGGCAGCCAACGGCATCATCGCCCGTGACCTGCCCGTAAAGACAGCCTACTATACCCCCGAAGAGGCGCTGAAGATCGCCGTCCGCGGCAAGATCACACCCCATGATATGATCCGCCTGGTCGAGATCGAAGGTTTTGACATCAACGCCTGCGGCGGCTCCCATTGCCGTACCACCGGCGGCATCGATAAGATCATCATCTGCGGCACCAAGGAAGTCCGCGGTCTCTTCCGCATCTACTTCAAGTCGGGCAAGGCAGCCCGCGAAGAAGAAATGCTGCGCACCGCCCGTCTGATCGCAGCCCAGCATGCGCTCGGCGTAGAGATGACCGAAACTCTGGCTGACACCGCCAAGAATACCGTCGACCTGCTCCGTGCCGCCGAGGCACGTGCCCTGTCGGCACAGGCACACCTGGAAGAAGCCGATCTGGAGCGCTTCCATCTGGCCTGCGAAGAGGTCAATGGCGTCCCCTTCCTCTCCCGCATCATCACCGACCACTACAATGCCAAGCACTTCAAGGCCATCGGCGACAAGCTGGTCAAGGCACATAAGGCCGTTGTCCTCTTTGCGCTGGTCGGCGAGGGCGAAACTTCCCTTATCCTTATGCGTCCCAAGGGCGGCAAGACCCCCGATCTGGGCGCAGTCCTCAAGGATCTGCTGGCTAAGTTTGAAGGCAAGGGCGGCGGCAGTCCCGTTATGGCCCAGGGTCAGCTGAACACATCGGCTCCCGAAGCCATTGCCGCCATCGAAGAAGCCTTCGCTGCTCTCAAGAACGAACTTCAGGCATAAATTATATATAAACATAAACAGAAAGGAGTATCTCATGTCCATCGATAGAAACGCTGCTCTGGAAGCTCTCCGTCACATGCAGGATCGCCAGTCGGTTCGCAACTTTGCCGACAAGCCCATTCCTCAGGAAGATCTGGACGAGATCCTCAAGACTGCGCTGTCTGCCGCTACTGCCGGCAATCTGCAGCCGGTCACCATCATCGTCGAGCGTGATCCCGAACGCAATAAGCAGCTGGGTGTTCTCTGCACCAACCAGCCCTTTATCGGCAAGGCACCCGTCAATCTGATCTTCCTGCTGGACTGGCACAAGCTGGGTGTTTATGCCGCCGAGCGTAAGGCGCCCTTCAACTGCCACGACAGCTTCATGCATTTTGCTACCGGCCTGGAAGATGTCATGTGTGTTGCCCAGACGGCCGAAACTGCTGCCCATCTGCTGGGTATCGGCTCCTGCTACATCGGCACCACCATGCATTCGGGCACCGAGATCGCCAAAATGTACAATCTGCCGCCCCGTACCTACCCCATGTGCCTGCTGACCCTGGGCTATGCCAAGGATCTGCCGGCTAAGCGCCGCAAGCTGGAACACGAATATATGGTCTTTGAGGGCAAGTATCCCGACCTTGACACAGAAGACCTCTGCCGTGCCTACGACCTCAAGTACGAGGGCATCACCCTGCCCTTCCCCACCCGTCCCGAACCTCGTCAGGCCATGGTCGACAAGATCCGCCGCGGCCTGCTGACCACCTATTCTGCCGAAGAGACCGAGCAGATCATCAACGAGGCTCTGGAGCGCGGCTATATCACCGAAGTTCAGCGCCGCTTTGCCTACCATTACCATGCTGTGGACAACTACAACATGGGCGGCCACATCCTCGAAATGATGCAGGAGCAGGATCTCTTCCCCTCCCGCATCCTCAAGGACGGCAAGATCGAACTGTAAAACTGTATTCCGTTATTGTGCCGAATCCATAGCCTTCCCTATCAGGGAAGGGGGACCATCGGAGATGGTGGATGAGTGTGACCGTTAGGTCATATTCTATTCCCCACAGAATCTCATACGGCCAAATGGCCGCCCTCATCCGTCATCCTTCGGATGCCACCTTCCCCGTAGGGGAAGGCTTTCTATACACTATCTATTATTGAAAGAAAAGAGAGTATCTATCATGCGTCTGCACACCAATCTTTCCATGCTGACCGACTTTTACGAGTTCACCATGGCCAACGGTTACCTCAAGGCCGGTATCGCGGATACCGTTGCCTATTTTGATATGTTCTTCCGCAAAATCCCCGATGGCGGCGGCTATGCCATCATGGCCGGTGTCGAGCAGCTGGTCGACTACCTGAAGAACCTCAAGTTCGATGCCGATGACATCGCTTACCTGCGTTCCAAGGGCTGCTTCTGCGAAGAGTTCCTCAACTACATCGAAAACTTCAAGTTCGAGTGTGACGTCTGGGCTGTTCCCGAAGGCACACCCATCTTCCCCGGCGAACCTCTGGTCGTCGTCCGCGGCCCCGTCATGCAGGCACAGTTCATCGAGACCATGGTTCTGCTGACCATCAACCACCAGAGCCTGATCGCCACCAAGGCCAACCGTATGGTTCGTGCCGCCAACGGCCGCGCCATCATGGAGTTCGGCTCCCGCCGTGCTCAGGGTGCCGACGGTGCCGTTCTCGGCGCAAGAGCTGCCTATATCGGCGGTGCAGTCGGTACAGCCTGCGTTCTGTCCGATCAGCTCTATGGCACACCTGCCATGGGCACCATGGCCCACAGCTGGGTTCAGATGTTCCCCGATGAGTTCTCTGCCTTCAAGGCCTATGCCGAGACCTATCCCGACAACTGCACCCTGCTGATCGACACCTATAATGTCCTCAAGTCGGGTCTGCCCAACGCCATCAAGTGTGCCCGTGAAGTTCTGGAGCCCATGGGTAAGCGCCTCAAGGGTGTCCGTGTTGACTCGGGCGACATTGCCTACCTGTCCAAGCGCATCCGTGAAGTTCTGGATGCCAAGGGCATGGCCGACTGCGGCATCGTCGTTTCCAACTCCATGGACGAGTTCCTCATCCGTGACCTGCTCATGCAGGGTGCCCGTATCAACTCCTTCGGTGTCGGCGAGCGCCTGATCACCTCCAAGAGCGAGCCTGTCTTCGGCGGCGTTTACAAGCTGGTCGCCATCGAGGGCAAGGACGGCGAGATCATCCCCAAGATCAAGATTTCCGAAAACGTCGGCAAGATCACCACACCCCACTTCAAGAAGCTGTGGCGTCTGTCCAGCCGCCGCGACGGCCACTATATCGCCGACGTTCTGACCCTCAACGACGAGGTCATCGACGATACCCAGCCCTACACCATCTTCGACCCCGTCTACACATGGAAGAAGCAGACCCTCGACAACTTCAAGGCCGAAGAACTGCTGGTTCCCCTCTTTGAAAAGGGCGAATGTGTCTACCAGCCCCGTGATCTCTACGATATCCGCGAGTACTGCAAGGACACCACCTACCGTCTGTGGGGCGAAGTTACCCGTTTCGAGAATCCCCATCCCTACTATGTCGACCTTTCCCAGAAGCTGTGGGATGTTAAGTACAAGCTGCTGGAAGAAAAGAGCATGTAAAGGCGCAAAATTGCGCCAACGATATTCGCCCATGGGCGAGTGATATTTGCCTTGCAAGTGATATTGCGCTCCGCGCAGTGATATATTTGCCGATGGCAAATGTTGAGGTGCCTGCGGCGCATCAATAACTGCTCCGTTGGTTTCTCGGGCCAATTCCCAATAAGGATAAAAATTCCCCGGCGCATGTCCGGGGAATTTTTGAATTTGTTCAATTTTCAGTTTTTCCATTCCATAAGGTATTGCAGATGACCTTGCCCGATGTTCTGACATTTCCATAAATGTCACCGGTACATTCAACCTTACCACCGGCTGATACGTTACCGCCGATACTGCCACACTGTACACTCCCTCCGGCGGATACATTTTCGCCAACATCGCCGCACTCTACCTTGCCGCCGGCCGATACCCTGCCGCCGACATTTTTGCAGATAACAGACTTTCCGGCTTCCACACTTCCCTGCACATCACCATTCACCGAAACACCAAAGATGCTTGTCACACTGACCGCTTCACCGTTATATACCAGCTGTACAGCTTTCATCTGTTCTGCTATTGATGGATGTGCAGTCACCGTTTCCTTTGTATGCAAGGTATGACCCACATATAAAACAGCCCGAAGGATGCCGTCATTTTCCCAGGGCAATCCGGCAACGGTCGGCTGCTCCGTCACCACACGGCCAAACAGCCTGTCGATCGTTACCCCAAACAAATCTGCCAACTGCGGCAGCAGCTGAACATCCGGGCAGTTCTGCATACTTTCCCATTTAGACACCGCCTGATTGGTCACGTCCATGATCTGTGCCAGTTCTTCCTGTGTCATGCCTTTTTCCTTGCGTAATTTCGCAATGACCGAACCTATATGCATCGTTTCCATCATGCACCTCCTTGTTTTTATGCTTTTATTATATTCTCGCAGATCTTTACCGACAATCATCCATTCGTTGGATTTATCCAACCATTGGTTGGAAATGTAAAAGACCATCCTTTTCGGATGGTCTTTTTCTGTCTTACATGCTTCCTCTTTTGAGAGTAATATCCAGAATATCATCCCCGATTTCGGCCATTTCGGCACGGATCTCGGCAATGATGCGCTCTTTATCTTTAAAATAGCCGTCTACCGCAACGGCATTAAGGGGATGTGTGCCGAAGAACCAGCAGTCGTCGCGCATCTCCAGCGCTTCCAGCAGCATGATCTCCTCTTCCAGCATCTCTCGCTCGGTCAGGCAGACGTAGGTACCTGCATTGCGCAGAGCTTCCAGTTCGGTACCTTTGTTGACCGAAGTGGAGATCCACGAAACCTGCGCAGGCTTGTAGGCATTGAGCAGCGCCGCTGTCGCCTCGACATTGGCTCGGCTGTTGCCCTTGCCGGCAATGCCGCCCATGAGCAGAGCTGCATAGTCAAAACCTGCTTCAATGACGCGAGCCAGAGTATCCCATGCCTGCTGCAGGGTATGACCCTTGTTGATCATTTCCACAGCCGGTGCATAACCGGTTTCGATGCCGATATAAAGGTCATTGAATCCGGCGGCACGCAGGGCGCGCAATTCTTCATCGGTCTTGTCCATCAAATCACGGATGGAGCAATAGCCGGTCAGCACCTTGACTTTGGGCAGATACTGACGGATCAGCCGCGCCAGATGGAGCAGCTTGTCGGCCGACAGGATGAAAGGGTCGCCGTTCTGCAGATACAGACGATTGATCTCCCGACCCGACTGGGCCAGTTCCTTCAGATCCTGCTCCACCTGCCACAGAGGGGCAACGCAGACCTCGGTCTTGCGGTACATGTCACAAAAGGCACACTTATTGTGAGAACAGCCCACCGTGACCTCCAGCATGGCGGTCTCGGCTTCGGTGGGCGGACGATAGGTCTGTCCGGTCAGATGCATGATACCCCTCCTATTTCTTTCTGTATTTTCCTTCGATGCCAACGGTATAGACGATCATCA
>JAFYOK010000246.1 GCA_017560175.1 Clostridia bacterium
ACCCTGTCGATACCACAAACCGGTACGACACCCATCACCTTTGATTCTGCCGCCTTTACCCCCGACGGCACTAAACTCCTGCTGATGACCGGTGCGACGGTCGACCGCCCCTGTACCGTCCATGTCATTCCCATTGAATAAAAGGAGATTTGGTTATGATCTGCTATAAATCTTTCGGTGCCGAACTTCTGCCTCAGGCCAGAAACCTTTATGAAAAGGAAGGCTGGCGCGCCTATCTGCATAATGAGGATATGCTCCGTGCCGCTTTTGAAGACTCCCTTTGGATCTACGGTGCCTTCGAGGATGACCGACTGATCGGCTTTGTCCGCTGCGTGGGTGACGGACAGCACATTCTGCTGGTACAGGATCTGCTGGTCGACCCCGACTACCGTGGACAGAAGATCGGCTCTGCCCTCTTTCAGGCAGCCTGGGAGAGATATACCCATGTGCGTATGTTTATGGTGGTTACAGATATCGCCGAACCCGGTGCCAACCGTTTCTATCAGCGTTTTGGCATGAAACCGCTGGACAAAGGCGGTATGGTCGGATATTTCAGGTAAACAGAAAAGGAAAGAAAATCCCTTAATAAAACCACATTTTCACGGAACAAAGCTATGGTTATCTGCGTCCAAATAAAAAAGGAGGTACGAAACCATGAAAAAACTTGCAGTATTTATTTTAGCAACGATGTTCATATCTTTGTTTAGCGCTTGCGGAAGTATTACCCCCACAAAAGACTTTACATCCGATGATGCTTTGACCCTCTTAAAAGAACAGCTGATTGTCGCATACGAAAAGACCTATGGTGAGTTTATTCCGTCAGATGAGGAACCATCAATTTATACCGGTGACAAGGAGAGGCTCAGTTATATTATCCCTCGATTGACTGTGAAAGAGGAGAATGAACAATATTACATCATACCGGTAATATGGGATTTCTATGTTGATAAAGATACTCAAGAGATTTTCAAATACTATAATGGACTGGATGAAATGTTTATCCCCTTTGACCCACTGACAGATACAGCGTTAGCATTTGCAGGATAAGTGCTATAACTTAGAAAATAGTGTATAACAAGATCTGTCGGGCGGTGCCAGCCTTCCCTATCAGGGAAGGGGGACCACGTTAGTGGTGGATGAGTGTGCCCGTTAGGGCATATTAAATACGGCCAAATGGCCGCCCTCATCAGTCACCTACGGTGACAGCTTCCCCACAGGGGAAGCCTAAAACTACCGATTTTCCAGATATTTAAGAGAGTGCTGTATTTACAGCACTCTCCTTTGTTTTGTCCGATTACAGAACACATTCTAACTGAAGATCAAAAGGTTCCTCCTCAACACAGGAAGGTATGGGGTTTTCACTGAGCTTAAATCCCATGGCTCTGTAAAAATCAATGGTTTCCCTGGCAGAACAAGCCGAGGCATAGAGTGCTTTTGCTCCCCGCTTCTCAGCTTCCTGCCGCGCGGCGTGAAACAGCATCCTGCCTGCACCCTTGCGACGATACTCAGCTGTAACATGGAAGCTGTCTATAATCATGCGGCCCTCGTTTAATTCAGGAAGCAGCATGAGGGTTCCAATTACTCTTTCCTGCTCAAAAGCGCCGTAAACGATATACTTCCCGCTCAATATCTCTGCTGCTTTCTGCCGTCTGCGCTCCGGTGACCAGCTTTCTGTAAAAGGTGCATGGACGATCTGCAGTTGTCCGTCGATCAGCCGATATACATTCTCAACCGTTTGATATCGGTCGAAATCATCCATGGAATAAATGTTAAAATTGTTTTTGTTGATCAAATGTACTTCCATTGATTCCTCCCAGAAGATAAAAAACAAATATAAGAAAAAGCCCGTGGACAGATACTCCACGGGCTTTCGTGCTGCTTCTCACAGAGAAGATAATTACTTCTTCAGAGCGATAACTTCGATCTCGACCAGACCGTCCTTGGGCAGGCGAGCAACTTCGACGCAGGAACGTGCGGGCAGGATGTCGCCGCAGATGTACTTAGCGTAAACTTCGTTGATCTTGCCGAAGTCGTTCATATCCTTGATGAAAACGGTTGTCTTGATGATAGCATCCAGACCCAGGCCCTTTGTTTCCAGAATAGCCTTAACGTTCTCCAGAGCCTGAGCTGTCTGGCCCTGAACGCCTTCTGCGAAATTGCCTGTAGCGGGGTCGATGCCCAGCTGGCCAGATGTGTAGATCAGGTTGTCGATCTCAATAGCCTGGGAGTAGGGGCCGATAGCGCCGGGAGCCTTCTCTGTGCAGATAACATTCTTCATGGTCGTGTACCTCCATAAAATAAATTGAATGGTTTCTTATATTATCCCTTTATTTGGCGAAAAAGTCAATGGGATTTTTCTTTTACTTCGACATAGCCTTGGACTTATCAATGCATGCCTGCATACCGGACATTACGCTGCCGCGCATACCTGTGCGCTCCAGTTCCATAACGGCACGGATGGTGGTGCCCCAGGGAGAACAGACCATATCCTTCAGGTCGCCGGGATGGCGGCCGGTTTCCAGAACCATCTTGGCAGAACCCAGGACAGCCTGTGCTGCAAACTTGTAAGCCTTCTCACGGGGCATACCTTCGGCAACAGCAACATCGGCCATAGCCTCGATGAACATATAAACATAAG
>JAFYOK010000247.1 GCA_017560175.1 Clostridia bacterium
ATCTGCACACAGCTATATTGTCATTCTGAGCGAAACAACGTGAAGTCGAAGAATCTTACACGCAGTTTTGCCAACTGCACCGTAACCTTTCGCTTGGTGTGAGATCCCTCGACTGACGCTCGGGATGACAGATACGGCCAAATGGCCGCCCTCATCAGTCATCCTGTCGGATGACAGCTTCCCCGTGGGGGAAGCCTAATTTTCCTATCTTGCCTTAAATGTGGAACACTGGGTATCGCCGCAGCGGTCGGCACCCATACCGTTGATCTGGACGGCATCGGCAGCGCACATCATATCGCGGTTGTAGACGCAGTCGCGGGCATGGCACTTGATGCGTGTTTCGGGGCGGACATCGATGTGGTTGGCCGAATTGACCATGGAAGAAACCTTGGCGGTGAAGGAACCGCAGCAGGTCTCCTGGGGCTTTTCGGCAGTAGAGCCGTCTACGTGGATGGTGTTGAGGGCACACAGGCCGTGGCAGTTGCTCTGGCAGGTGGTGGCGTTGCATTTCAGTTCTGTCATGATAGATCCTCCTGTTGTTTCGGCATATTGCCGATTTATCGCTCTTATTCTTTGTTTCTTCTGCCTTGATTATTCGTTCTTTATCACATTGAAAAAGGAAAAATCATCCTGTATAATAAAAATCAGTGATATTTCTCACAAAGGAAAAAGGAGGGATCTTCCTTGACAGGAACCCAAGCCATCAACAAAAAGGAAATCAATAAAGACATTACCCGTCTGGCCATCCCGGTCGTACTGGAAAACATGCTGCAGATCCTGGCCAATGTCATCACGGCAGCCATGATCGGCCGTCTGCTGGCCGACGATATCGCCGCTCAGGGCATTTCCCAGCGTATCACGCAGATCTACTGGGCCCTCTTCCGCGGCATCGGCATGGGCGTTACCGTCGTCGGTGCTGTCAGCTACGGCATGGGCAAGCTGGGCAGATGCCGCCGCATCGCCGAGCAGACCTACCTGACCTTCATGCCGGTGGCTCTGTTCTTTACCGTCATTACCTTCCTGTTCCCCCAGCAGCTGCTCAGCTTCTTCACAGACGATGCGGAACTGCTCAGACGCGCTGTGGAATATACAAGGCTGGCCGTTCTGGCCGTTCCCTTTACGGTACTGACCACGGTTAATGCCGCCGCATTCAATGCACAGGGCAATACCAAGACCCCCATGTACATTGCCATTTTCCTCAATCTGGTCAATGTTGCGGTCGGCTATACCTTTATTTTCGGCAACTTCGGCGCGCCTGCCCTGGGCATCATGGGCGCTGCCATTGCTTATGTTGTTTCTCAGAGCCTGGGCGGCCTGGTTGGTCTCTTCCTGCTCTATCGTCCGGGCGGCTTCTATACCGGATGCACCCACGGCGAGAAGTTCTTCTCGGTGGATCTGGAATGTATCCGTGAAGTTGTCACCACAGGTATCCCTGCGGCCATGGAGAACCTCTTCTGGCAGTTCTCGGCCATCCTGCTTTCCAAGGCCATCCTCAGCTACGGCAGCGACTGCTATGCCGCCTATCAGCTGGGCGTACAGGCCGAAATGCTCTGCGAGATGCCGGCTGTCGGTCTGCTGACCACCGCCACACAGCTGGGCGGCAAGGCCATCGGTATGCGTAACCAGCCCCTCTTTGAGATCTACTACAAGCAGCTGCTCAAGCTGTGTATTGTCCTGTCGGTATTCTCCTTTGGTGCCCTCTTCTTCTTCCCGGGTGCATTCATGGGCGTTCTGACCGATAACCCTGTCCTGCACGCTATTGGTGTCAAGTATGTCTTTATCATGGCTTTTGCACAGCCGCCCCAGATCCTGGCCAAGCTCTATACCGGCATGACCCGTGCGGCAGGCTTCAAGCGTGTTCCCATGACGGTCTCCTTCATCGGTATCTGGTGTGTCCGTGTACCTCTGGCGCTGCTGGCTGCCTGGGTCTTCAATCTGGACATCACCGCCATCTG
>JAFYOK010000248.1 GCA_017560175.1 Clostridia bacterium
GGGGCAGGTCTGTCTGCCCGAAGATGTGTAAGAGATTGGGCCGGAGGCCTTTAAGGATTGCATAGGTGTGGATGCCGTTCGATTGCCCGAGGGTCTTAGAAAGATTGGTGTCGGTGCCTTCCGTGGATGTACGGGTCTGACCGAAATGACCTTGCCCGAAGGTTTGATCGAAGTCTCGGCCGGTCTTTTTCAGAGCTGTACGGCACTGCGGGAGATCAGCCTGCCCTGTAGCCTGCGGTCGATCGGAACAGCGGCCTTTGGCAGATGTATTGCCCTTGAACATATCACATTGCCCGATGGTCTGGAAGAACTGGCCCATGGTGTCTTTGGACGCTGTACGGCTTTGGCAGAAGCGGTAATTCCGGCAGGCATCACTGTCCTCAGCGGCACCTTTGAAGGATGTACAGCCCTGCAAAGGGTACAGCTGCCCGAAGGTCTGACCGAAGTGGGAAGCTATACCTTCCAGGGCTGCACGGCGCTGGCATCTGCAGATCTGCCCGATACGGTCAAAGAAATCGGCATGATGGCCTTTGCCGGATGTCGGGCATTGGAGACCGTTCATCTGTCCGATGGCTTGGAGGCTTTGGGAAAATCGGCTTTTGAAGGATGCCGCAGTCTGAGAACCATCGATCTGCCGCAGGGCCTGCAAAGCATTGCCGATGCTGCTTTTAAAGATTGCACAGGCTTGACCGATATGAGAACTTCGGGAAAGCTGATGGCATTGGGCAGCTCGGTCTTTGAAGGCTGTACCGGCCTGCGTGAGCTTCTGCTCTATGATGATATGCAGGAGATCGGCATGGCAGCCTTCCGTGGATGCACAGGGCTGCAGCATATCGACATTCCCAAAAGTACCCGTCTGATCGGCGAACGTGCCTTTGAAGGCTGTGTGGGTCTGCGTGAACTGACGCTGCCCCAAAATGTCGCAGCCACCGGTCGTGGCGCCTTCCGCGGATGCACGGGGCTGGAAGTCGTTTATATCGAACAGGGTGTTAAGAAGCTGGATTGGAGTACCTTTGAAAACTGTGTTTCCCTGCGCAGAGTAGAGGTGCCGCGTTCGGTGTGGTTCATCGGTGCCAGCGCATTTCACGGCTGTCCGCAGGTGGTCATGCATGGCATCGCGGGCAGCTTTGCCGAGACCTTTGCCGGCATCCAGCATGTGGCGTTTGTACCCGATTTGCAGCCAAAAGTATAGAGAAAAAGAAAATCCTGCCGGGATATCCGGCAGGATTTTTTGATAATTGGGAATGTTACGCCTGAAGCTCCTCAACTTCCTTGAGCCATGTGGCGGCAGATGCATCGGAAGGCATTCTCCAATCGCCGCGGGGGGACAGAGTGACCGAGCCGACCTTGGGGCCGTCGGGCAGGCAGGAACGCTTGAACTGCTGATTGAAGAATCTGCGATAGAAGACCTTCATCCAGCTGAGGATGAACTCGGCATCATAGATGCCTTCAAAGGCCTTTTTGGCAAGGAAGAAGACCTTGGCAGGGGAGAAGCCGCTGCGCAGGGTGTGGAAGATCATAAAGTCGTGGAGGCGATAGGGGCCGACCAGATCCTCAGTCTTCTGTGCGATCTCGCCGTCCTTGGGGGGCAGCAGCTCGGGAGAAACCGGGGTATCGAGGATATCCAGCAGAACATCACGCAGGACTTCGGTATCGGCCTTGGCAGCGCAGAAGTCGACCAGATGGCGAACCAGCTGCTTGGGGATGGAGCCGTTGACACCGTACATGGACATGTGGTCGCCATTGTAGGTGGCCCAGCCCAGTGCCAGCTCGGAAAGGTCGCCGGTACCGATGACCATGCCCCACTTCTGGTTGGCAATGTCCATCAGAACCTGGGTACGCTCACGGGCCTGGCCGTTTTCAAAGGTGACATCATGGTTGTCAAAGTTGTGGCCAATGTCCTCAAAGTGCTGCAGAACCGACTTGCCGATATTGATCTCGGTGAGGGAAACGCCAAGGGCCTCGCAGAGGATGTGGGCATTGGTCTTGGTGCGGTTGGTGGTGCCGAAACAGGGCATGGTGACGGCATAGATGTCCTTGCGATCCTTGCCGATCAGATCGAAGGCATGGCAGGTGACCAGCAGCGCCAGGGTGGAGTCGAGACCGCCCGAAATGCCGATGACGGCTGTCTTGGTGCGGGTATGCTCCAGGCGCTTCTTGAGGCCGTGGGCCTGCATCTGCAGAATAGAGCCGCAGCGCTCGGCGCGTCTTGTGGGGTCGGCAGGAACAAAGGGATCGGGATCGACAAAGCGGGTCAGTTCCATGGTCTCGGCACGCAGCTCAAACTCGACGGTGGTGTAGTCAGCAGCATTCTGTGTGAAAGTATTCATACGACGGCGCTCATGGGCCAGCTTGTGCAGATCGATTTCGGTAACGATCAGTTTGTCCTTGCCGAAGGGGGCGCGCTGGGCCAGGATAGAGCCGTTTTCGCAGATCATGCTGTGACCCGAGAAGACGACATCGGTGGTCGATTCGCCTTCGCCTGCATTGGCATAGATGTAGCCGCAGATGTTTTTGGCGCTCTGCATGGAAACCAGCTGACGGCGATAATCGGCCTTGCCGATGGTCTCGTTGCCGGCCGACTGGTTGGCAATGATGAGTGCACCGGCCTTGGACAGGCCGCAGGAGGGAGATACAGGCACCCACAGGTCTTCGCAGATCTCAACACCGAAGCAGAAGCTGCGGTCGATGGAAGAGCGGAAGAGCAGGTTTGTACCAAAAGGAACGGTCTGACCCAGCAGATGGACCTGACCCATAGCTGCAGGGGCAGGGGTATAGTGGCGCAGTTCGTAGAACTCGCCGTAGTTGGGGATAAAGCTCTTGGGAACCAGACCCAGCAGCTTGCCCTGGTGGAGGACAGCGGCGACATTATAAAGGCAGCCGTCGTGACGCAGGGGCAGACCGACAACAAAGGCAGGGGAGAGGGTTTCGGAAGCGGCCAGGATCTCGGCCAGCGCAGCTTCGGCGCTGTCCAGCAGATGGTCCTGCAGGAAGAGGTCACCGCAGGTGTAGCCGGTGATGGTCAGTTCGGGAAAGACGGTCAGAGCAGCGCCCTTGCGGTGGGCGGCAGCCATCAGGTCGAGGATCTCGCGGGTATTGGCAGCGCAGTCGGCCACGGTCACGGTGGGGATGGCGGCTGCGACTTTGGTAAATCCGTATTTCATGGATATCCAGCTCCTGTTTTATCAGTTTCACGCCTTGACAAAGACGCGTTGATGGGCAAAAATAAACTTAATTCTATTATAGATAAGGAAATCCTTTTATGCAAGATAAACTCTGTACCTTATGTCCCCGTCGCTGCGGTATCGACCGTTCGGCAGGCCACGGCTTCTGCGGTGAGGGGGATACCGTCCGTATTGCCCGTTATCAGAAACACGAATGGGAAGAGCCGCCCATCAGCGGTACCGGCGGCTCGGGCACCATCTTTTTCACAGGCTGTACACTGAAATGTGTCTTCTGTCAGAATTACGAGGTCAGCCGCGGCTATGGCCGGAAAGTGACTGTTGAGCGCCTGGCAGAGATCTTTCTGGAGCTCCAGGAGATGGGCTGCCACAATGTCAGCATGGTCACAGGCAGTCACTTTGCACCGCAGATCATCCGTGCCCTCGATCTCGTCCGTGATCGGCTGCATATCCCTGTGGTGTGGAACTGCGGCGGCTATGAATCAATCGAGACGCTGAA
>JAFYOK010000249.1 GCA_017560175.1 Clostridia bacterium
AATAGTAGGTATTGATTGCGGCGAGGGTCCACCTGTTCCCATTTCGAACACAGTAGTTAAGCTCGCAGGCGCCGAAGATACTTGTCTGGCGACGGACCGGGAAAATAGGTAGATGCCTACACAATGAGAGAATCACGAAAGTGATTCTCTTTTTTGTTTATATGGCAGCTGCCTATGATCGCCGATAGTTCGGCGCCGATTTCCGGGCGATTCATTCGCCGGAAATCTATATAATGATATGGGGTCCCCGGAAAACGAAGTTTTGTGGGGAAAAGATGCCTACACGAAGAGAGAACCATGAAAATGGTTCTCTTTTTGCGTTTGTGGAACTTTTGCCAACATGAAGATGTATCCACAGTCTGTGGATGGATGGAACCGGGATCTGACTACTGAGGGGAGATCTGTATTGAACGCTCATGCTTTTGATGATTTGAATTGTGTCGGGATATGGATGCAAATATCACCTGTATCACGACAACAGATGATACATTATATAATAAATATATAGAATAAAAGAAAAGCAACTATCAATAAAGTCGATAGTTGCTTTTCTTTTGATTTGATTTTGAAATAAAGAGTAGGATGCATTTGACAGCGATGTAAAACAGTAGTAAGGTGGTATCAGAGGGAGTGGAAGACCCTCTTTTTATGCTGAGTAGAAAAAGGTGAGGCTAACCACAGAAACGCAGAAAAACAGGGGAAAAACAGCTCCCCAAAAGCTGTCTGAAAATGCCTGATATTAAAGGAGAAAATGTTATGAAAAACAAGTATGTTGTCGGCGCACTGCTGCTGATTCTCGGTCTGCTGATCGCCATCGGCCCCCAGAAGATTTTCCCGGTCTGTGAGTTCAACCCCGAGAAGGCCATGAAGTGCCATTGGATGGGTAAGTCTGAGATCGGTGTCGGTGCTGTTATTGCTGTTATCGGTCTGCTGCAGATGGTGATGGATCATGCCAAGGTCCGTCAGGGTCTGTCCATGTCGGCTGCTCTGCTGGGTCTGGTCACTCTGCTGCTGCCCACCAAGCTGATCGGTGTTTGCATGAATGTTCATATGCGCTGCGTCACACTGACACGCCCCGCTCTGCTCATTCTGGGCATTGCAGTTATGCTGGTTGGCGGTCTGAGTGCTTATGCACTGAATAAGGTTGAAAAGTAGGAGAAAATTAACCATGCAGGAAAAAGCATTATCTACCCATCGCTTGTCGCTGCTTAATCTGCAGCGCAAGCCTTTCCGCACAGCGGCACTGATGACCGTTGTTGCACTTCTGTCTTTTGTCCTCTTCGCAGGTTCTGTCATGACCATGAGCATGGAGAACGGCATCGAAGGCCTGGAAGCCCGTCTGGGTGCCGACATCGTTGTCGTTCCCGAAGGCTATGACAAGGATCTGGAAGGCGTTATGATTCAGGGCGAGCCTACCTATTTCTTTATGGGTAAGGAAGTTCTGGATCAGGTTCTGTCCTGTGAAGGTGTCGCAAAGGCATCTGCGCAGTTCTATCTGGCATCCCTCAATGCTGAATGCTGCGGTTCTTCGGTTCCCATCATCGGCTTTGATCCCGAAACCGACTTTACCGTTCAGCCCTGGATCTCTGAGCAGTACAGTAAGGAGCTGGGCTATGGCCAGATCATCATTGGTGATGATATCAATGTTGAAAGTGACGGCACCATCCTTTTCTTTGGTAAGAATTATGAAGTCGCTTCCCGTCTGGAACGCACAGGTACCGGTGTTGATGTTACCTGCTTTGCCACCATGGACACCATTGCTGATCTTTATGTTGACGCAAAGGAAAAGGGCGCTTACTTTATGGAAGGCGTCACTTATGAAAACTCCATTTCCTCGATTATGATCAAGATCAAGGAAGGCTATAGCCTGACACAGGTCGCAGGTCAGATCCGTAAGGCCACCGGCGGTGCCGTTGAGATCGTTCAGACACAGAACATGATCAATTCGGTCGGCGGCAGCCTTGCAGGTATTCTGGAGTATCTGTACATCATCGCTATCGTATTCTGGGTACTGGCTGTTGTTCTGCTCAGCATCGTATTCTCGGTTACAGCCAACGAGCGCAAGAAGGAATTTGCTCTGTTCCGTATTCTGGGTGCAACACGCAAGCGCCTGTCCTCGCTCATTCTGACCGAGGCATTCTATCTCAGCCTCTTCGGCAGCTTGATCGGCGTTGCCGTTGCTGCTATGGTGGTCTTCCCCTTCAGCGTCTACATCGGCGACAAGCTGGGTATGCCCTATCTGCAGCCTGCAATGGGCGAAATCATGATCGTTATGGTCGTCAGCCTGGTGCTGTCGGCGATCGTTGGTCCTCTGGCATCGGCCTGGTCTGCCTATAAGATCAGCCGTGCCGAAACCTACCACACCATGAGGGAGGGCGAATAATTATGGTACTGGAAGTTAAAGGTCTTTGCAAAGAATATATGCGCGGCAGCCAGCCTTTCTATGCTGTCGACCACGTTGATTTTAGCTTGAATAAGGGCGAGTTTGTCAGCATCATCGGCCGCAGCGGCAGCGGTAAGAGCACCATGCTCAACCTCATCGCCGGTCTGCTGGAGCCCACCGAGGGCACTGTCACCATTTCGGGCAAGTGCCTGACCGGTATGAGCGACGAGGAGCTGTCGGTTGTCCGTAATACCGTTCTGGGTTATGTTCCCCAGGGTCAGACCGTTCTGAGCAATCTGAGCGTTCTGGACAACGTCCGTCTGCCTTTCTACTTCAGCCAGCGTGAAGGTACATCCACCGAGCGTGCTCTGGAGCTGATGAAGATGGTCGGCATCGATCATCTGGCCGAGTCGATGCCCAAGGAGCTGTCGGGCGGCGAGCTGCGCCGTGTATCCATTGCACGTGCGCTGATGTGCAGCCATGATCTGCTGGTTCTCGACGAGCCCACAGGCGACCTCGACCCCGAGACCACTGCTGAGATCATGGATCTGCTGCAGAAGATCGCAGCCGAAGGTACTGCTGTTCTGATGGTCACCCATGAGCTGGATACCACCAGCTACGGTCATAAGACCTATGTCATGGACCGCGGCCACCTGAGCCAGAAGTAAATCATAAACACAAAGCCCGGAGCATTTGCTCCGGGCTTTACTTGTTGGGCAGCTTTTGATAAGATAAAAATATAATCATGTAAAGGAGGCTGTCTATGCAGATACAGGACATTTGGATCGTCATTGCTGTTCTGGCTTGCTGCCGTATTTTATATCTGATGGAACTACTGCCCATCCGAGGCGGACATCGTATCGGTTTTATCGGCAGTCTATGTGGAGAACGTACCCGCTGTAATGCAGTCTTTACCCGCTGTAACGGCTATATGCGCCGTGTTGTCCGACTGCAGGGCGGTAAGACCTATCGTTTTGATATGGGCGGCAAAATCAGTCATGGACAGTTGAATACCATCCTGTGGGATCCCAAGTGCCGCACACGACTGTTGGAACTGCAATCGGGCGAACAGAAGGAAATCAAAATCGAAGAAACGGCCCGATATCGTCTGGAACTTCGGTTTGAAAGTGCAAGCGGTAATTTTACATTGAGCTGGAACGAAGAATAAAAAACACCTCCGATCTTTGATCGGAGGTGTTTCTGCGTTTGAAAGATTTACGACTTAGGCTTAAAGGTGGTCAGCCACTTGGCCGAATGGTAACGGTAGAAGACCAGTGCGGTACGGACGACCTGGTCGATGACCAGCGCATACCACGCACCATTGAGGCCCAGGTTAAACTTGTTGATGAAGAGGATGGCCAGGCCGGGACGGAGGATCATGACGGTCAGCATGGTGACAGCGGCGGTGAACTTGGTATCACCTGCGCCGCGGAGCGCACCTGCAAAGACGAACTGGGAGGCCTGGAAGGGCTGAATGAAAGCGACCATCGACAGCAGCGCCGAGCCTGTGGCAACGATCATGGGATCGCTGTTGTAAAGGGCGATGAGCGACTTGTTGCAGAAGAAGATAAAGACGGCGATGGCAGCCGCAGTGGCCATACCGATGCGCTGTGTACGCTTGGAATAATGGACGGCCATATCATGGCGAACCTTACCCAGCGACTGGCTGACCAGCGATGTGGCCGATGTGGCAAAGGCCTGGCCGTTCATGAAGGTCATCGACTGGATGCTCATGCAGATGGTGTGTGTGGCGTAGGCATCGGTGCCCAGACCGGCGATGGTCTTGGTGAAGACGATGACACCGAAACGCATGGCCAGCTGCTCGACCATGGCCGGCAGACCGATGCGGGAGATGTTGGTGACGATGTCCTTATCCAGACGGAAAGAGCCCTTGGGGAACTCAAGACGGGCGTACTGGTTCTTTTTGCGGATGGCATAGATGGCCATGACCAGAGCGACTGTCTGACCCATAACGGTGGCCAGCGAAGCGCCGACAACTTCCAGACGGGGGAAGCCGAACTTACCGTTGATGAGGATCCAGTTAAAGGTGACATTGATGATGTTGGACACCATATTATAAATCATCGCCGTTTTTGAGTCGCCGCATCCGCGTAGAGCAGAGGTGACACAGGAGGCCATGGAAACGGTGAACAGACCGAACATCTGGATCTGGAAATACTTTACGCCTTCAACAAGGACGCGTTCTTCGCTGGCACCCATAAACTTGATGAGGGGCTCGGCAAAGATCAGACCGATGATGGCAAAGAAGAGACCAAAGAAGGCATTGAGCATAAAGGACTGGCGCAGAACACGCTTGGCCTTATCCTGCTCGCCCGAGCCGCGGTAGCGTCCGACCAGCGCCATGGTACCGGTATTGAGGGCGGTAAAGGCGGTGGCCAGCAGGAACTTGGGCTGGGTGGTCAGACCGACGGCCGAGGTAGCCCATGTGCCCAGCTGGCTGACCTGGATGGTGTCGAACATGGCGGTCAGCTGCATGAGGGTCAGCTCGACAAGAGCGGGCCATGCAATGGTGACGATGTCCTTATAGAGCATCTTGGAGGTGACGCCACCGGGGAGAGCGACTTTGGTATCGATCTTGCCGACGGATGCGGGATCGCCGGCAGGCAGGTTGTCCAGCGTGGTGCTGATTTTCTTGACCTGCGGCTTCGATGTGGCATTTGTGCCCATAGAGCATTGCTCCTTTCGCTGTATCAATAAATTAGTATTAGTATAACATAATAAGTTTGACGTTTAAATATCCCCCGGCGGATTTTGCGGTAAGTTATTTATTTAACAGAAAATTCAGGCATAAAAAATCCCTCTCCGGGAAAATCGAAGAGGGATCTGGGAAGCGGAATCTTTAAGCCTGCTTTGCCTGGGATGTGGGTTTGAAGGATGTGACCCACTTGCCGGTATTGTAACGGGCAAAGACCAGAGCGGTACGCAGCAGCTGGTCGGCAACCAGCGCATACCATGCACCTTCGAGGCTGAAGCCGAAGCCCTTGATCAGAAGGATGGCCAGACCGGGACGAAGCAGCATGGCGGTCAGCATGACAACCATTGCGGTGTACTTGGTATCGCCTGCGCCGCGGAGGGCACCGGCCAGAACGAACTGGGAGCACTGGAAGGGCTGGATCAGAGCGACCATCGACAGCAGACCCGAGCCAACGGCGACGATGGCAGGATCGTTGTTGTAGAGGCCGATGAGGGACTTGTTAAAGAAGAAGATAATGACAGCGATGAAGGCGGCTGTTGCCATACCGACGCGCTGTGTACGCTTGGAATAATGCATTGCCATATCGGGACGGCCCTTGCCCAGCGACTGGCTGACCAGCGAAGTAGCCGAGGTTGCGAAAGCCTGGCCGTTCATGAAGGTCATCGACTGGATGTTCATGCAGATGGTGTGGGTTGCATAGAGGGTTGTGCCCAGGCCGGCAACGGTCTTTGTGAAGACGATGACGCCGAGGCGCATGGCCAGCTGCTCCAGCATGGAGGGGAAGCCGATGCGTGTGACGTTGGTGATAACGTCCATGTCCAGCTTGAATGCCGAGCCCTTGGGGAACTCGAGGCGAGCGTACTGATCCTTCTTGCGGATAGCACGGATAGCCATAATCAGGGCAACGGTTTGACCCATAACGGTGGCCAGCGAAGCGCCGACAACTTCCAGACGGGGGAAGCCGAACTTACCGTTGATGAGGATCCAGTTAAAGAGGACGTTGATGGCATTGGAGGTCATGTTGTATTTCATGGCCGTTTTCGAGTCGCCGCATCCGCGTAACGTACTGGTGATACAGGAGGTCATGGAAACAGTGACGAAGCCGAACATCTGGATCTGGAAGTACTTGACGCCTTCTCTCAGAACGAGGTCTTCGCTGGCGCCCATGAACTTGATGAGGGGCTCGGCAAAGATCAGACCGATGATGCCGAAGAGGATGCCGCAGATGGCATTGAGGATAAAGGTCTGGCGGATGACGCGCTTGGCATCGTCCTGGCGACCGGCGCCGCGGTAGCGGCCGACCATGGCCATGGTACCTGTATTCAGTGCCATAAAGGCGGTACCCAGCAGCATCTTGGGCAGGTTGGTCAGACCGACGGCCGATGTGGCCCATGCGCCAAGGCGGCTGACCTGCATGGTATCAAACATGGAAGTCAGCTGCATAAGGGTAAGTTCTACGAAGGCGGGCCAGCCGATGCGAATGATATCGCTGTACAGCATCTTGGAAGTAACGCCTTCGGGCAGGGGGGCCTTGGGATCGACCTTTTCAGTGACGTTGGGATCACCGGCAGGCAGACCGTCCAGCGTTGTGCTGATCTTGTGAGCCTCGCCCTGCTGCTCTTTGGTTTTGTTTTTCTCGTCCATAAGAGCAATACTCCTTTCTCTCTTTTGATAAGTTGTTTTCATTATAACATACAAAAAGTCATTGTTAAACATCTAATTTTTTGTTTTTTCTGTTATTTATTTAACACGACTTGCAAAAAAACAAAGGGAATACTATACTGTAGAAAGAAGAAAACCTTATTTCTTTATATACTGAAAGGAGCATATCCCATGAACTATGTTATTTCCGGCAGAGAGCCCGCCGACGCTCTGCGTTTCTTTGAAGACATCAGCGCCATTCCCCGTGCATCCCGCAACGAGGCCGGCATCGCTGCTTTTATGAAGAAGTTTGCCGAAGACCGCGGTCTGGAAGTCCATGTTGACGAGGTCAACAATGTTGTCATCAAGAAGCCCGGTACCGCAGGCTGCGAGCATCTGCCCCCCGTTATGCTGCAGGGTCACCTGGACATCGTTCCCGAGAAGAA
>JAFYOK010000250.1 GCA_017560175.1 Clostridia bacterium
GCACAGCCGTCACAGCCGCTGCCGCAGTAGCAGACATCGGTACATTCGCCGCAGATGCCGCAGTTGTCACACCATCCGCTGCTTTCCATACAGTCCTTACAGTAGCCGCAGTCGACACAGATCTCGCCGGTGCAGTTGCCGCACTGTTCGAGGCAGCCGGGGCAGACATCGGTACAGCTGTCGCAGCCGTTGCCGCAGTAGCAGACAGCCTCGGCACATTCGCCGCAGATATCGCAGTTATCACACCATCCGCTGCCGCCGACGCAGTCGATGCAGTAGCCGCAATCAACACAGATGTCGCCGGTGCAGTTGCCGCACTGCTCCAGGCAGCCGGGGCAGACATCGGCGCAGTCGGAACAGCCATTGCCGCAGTAGCAGACATCGGTACATTCGCCGCAGATGCCGCAGTTGTCACACCATCCGCTGCCGCCGACACAGTCTTTGCAGTAGCCGCACTCGACACAGATCTCATCGGTGCAGTTGCTGCACTGTTCCAGGCAGCCGGGCCAGACATCGGCACAGTCGGCGCAGCCTTCTCCGCAGTAGCAGACCGATCCGTCGGCACAGTCGCCGCAGATGCTGCAGTTTGCACACCAGCCGCTGCCGCCGGCACAATCGATGCAGTAGCCGCATTCAACACAGATGTCACCGGTGCAGTTGCCGCATTGTTCGTAGCAGCCGGGGCAGATATCGGTGCAGTTTTCGCAGCCTTCGCCGCAATAGCAGATGATGGCACAGTCGGCGCAGACGCTGCAGTTTGCACACCATCCGCCGTCGTCATAAGCGCAGTCTTCGCAGACCTCGCCGCATTCGACGCAGAGCAGAACATTTTCACAGTTGGTACAGGTTTCGCCGCAGCTGTCGCAGAGGGTCGCGCAGTTGTCGCAGCCTTCCAGGCAGTCACAGATGACGGCACAGCCGCCGCAGGTATAGCAGTTGTAGCAGAATTCGTCGTCGCCGACACAGGAGGGGCATCTGCCGCAGGTTTCACAGATCCAGTCGGCACATTCCAGGCAGTTGGCGCCGCAGCCTTCGCAGACATATTCGCAGTTTTCACAGCTGCCTTCGCAGTTTTCGCAGACCTGAATGCAGCACTGGCCCAGGCAGCAGTTTTCGCAGAAGAACTCCAGACAGTCGGAGCAGTATTCGCCGCAATCCTGGCAGATCTTTTCGGGAGCACATTCGCTGCAGAGGCTGCCGCAGCCGTCGCAGACGTTGTCGCTCTTTTCGCCGCAGCCGCCGCATCGGTCATCACATTCACAGCACTCGTTGTCGATGCACATGCCGCAGTCCTCGCAGATGATGGCACATTCGCTGCAGCTCTGATCGCAGTTTTCACAGACGATGGCGCAGCAGTCGCCCAGCTTGCAGGTGTCGCACCAGTAATTTCGGCAATCCTTGCAGTATTCTTCGCAATCGGAGCAGATTTCATCGTCGGCACATTCGCTGCACTTTTCCCAGCAGCCAACGCAGAGCTTGTTGCTCTTTTCACCGCAGTTGTCGCATTTGTTGTCGCAGTCGCAGCAGTTTTCCAGGCAGTAGCCGCATTCGTCACACTTCTGGTCTTCGTTGTCCAGACACTCGCCGCAATCGGTGCAGTGCCACTCTTCGTAGCAGTCGGAGCGGTCGCTGTCTTCCGAGCAGTGGTTGCCGCCGTCACAGATCCAGTCTTCGGCGATCCTGCCGCCGCAGTGTTCACAATAGAGATCCTCTTCCCAGGAGGCCCGGGCCTCCAGCGTCAGACCGCCCGACCAGGTCACTTCCACGGGGGCATGGAGGTCATCTGCAGGTGGGTGTTCCGCGCCGTGGTCATGGCTGTCCGGGCCGTGGATATGGATCCGCGGAATACCGTTGAACAGCATGAGCAGCGTCAGCAGGATACTGAGCAGTTTGCGGGTGGTTTTCATCGTCGTTTCCTCCTTTGTGAAAGGATCCTTACCTTGCGGCAGCGGTCCATGGTTGCTTCATAGAATGCCGAAGGACTGCCTTGCAGCAGTCCTCCCTCGGTGGAGGGGCATCGCCCCTCCACCTTGAATCAATCCCCACTTTGTGGTATATTATTAGCATAAATGGGGTGGGCTCTGTAATCGTTGGCGCGGCGACAGAGCCTTTGTATCGGACGGACAATCCGACAGCTGAGGGACCCCATGAATAACATTTTCATGTTCGAGGCAAGTTTTATGCCCTCCTTAATATACACTTGCAATTTATTTATAGCAGATACCCATCCGGTTGTCGCCACACTTTGCCGCGGCAAAGGGCAGAAAGTGTGGGAAAAAGGGTGGGAAAAAGTGTGGGATGACCAAAAATATTTGGTCGGAGGGGAAAATGACAATGAAGAATATTCTTACAGGCGCATTCGCGCTTGGACTGCCGCTGATGCTCACCGGATGCGGAGCAGGCAGCGGCAATGACGTGAGTGCTGCAAGTATTTATGGTACGGCGGCGGTGCTGTCGCTCTTTCTGCTGATCGGTTATTGCCTGATCGAGCGCAGGCGCGACAGATGGTTTCTGCTGCTCTTTTCATCGGTACTTGTGGTCAACATCGGCTATTATATGCTGTCCACTTCCCATGGGCTGGAAGGGGCATTGATGGCCAACCGCATCTCCTATCTGGGCAGCGTATTCCTGCCGCTGTCCATGCTGATGACCATTCTGGACGTCACCGGTCTGTGTTATAAGAAGCGGCTGCCGACTCTGCTGCTGACCCTTGCGGCGGTGGTCTTTCTGATCGCGGCCAGCCCCGGATATCTGGACATTTATTATAAGGAAGTGTCCTTTGTGGTGGTGGATGGTGTTTCCATGCTGCAGAAGGTCTATGGTCCGCTGCATTCGATCTATGCGGTCTATCTGCTCTCCTATTTCGCAGCCATGGTGGCTGCCATTCTGCAGGCAGGCGCAAAGCACAAGTTGGAATCGGTCGGTCAGGCCGTCATTCTGGCCATTGCCGTACTGGCCAACATCGGCGTATGGTTTGCCGAGCAGGTGACCGATTTCAATTTTGAGTTTCTGTCGATCTCCTATATCATCAGCGAGCTCTTCCTGTTGGGCCTTCACCTGATGGTGGCCGAACAGCAGCGTTTGAAAAGCCTTGTGAGTCACCAGGAACAGGAACTGAGCGAAACGGCCCGCACTCTGAGTCAGACCGAAAAGGCCCTCAGCCGGGCTGTGGCAGAGGCCTCTGTTTCTGCTGCCGCAAAAGAGGCGGCGGACGATGGGGCGGTCAGCGACCATAAGATCCGCCAGTTTGCCGATGGCATTTCGGAGCTGACCCCTACGGAAAAAGTCATCTTTGATGCCTATCTGCAGCGCATGTCCGGCAAAGAGGTCATGGCCATGCTCAATATCAAGGAAAATACGCTCAAGTTCCACAACAAGAACCTCTATCAGAAGCTGGGCGTTTCTTCCCGTAAGGAACTGCTGGAGCTCCATAAGCAGATCCAGGCAGAAGAGGAGAACCGATAAAAGACATCTGCATACCACAGACAAAAAGCCCGCTGCAATATGCAGCGGGCTTTTCAATACAGGGGGTGAGGGGCGATTCTGAAGGGAAGCGTTGCAACGCTTTTGTTCCCTTTCGTGTTGTATATTGTTGAAGAAAATGAAGTGTGGTATGATATATCCAAAGAGAGAAATACACGGAGGCAGGCTTTATGGAAGAAGTAAAAGACAGAAGTGAAATGGGGAAAAATCCATGCCTGCGGGCGGCAGGCATCCTGCTGCTGGTGCTGCTGGCAGGGGTGCTCCTGTGGTACAATCATGCCACCAGTCAGCAGGCCATGAGTGCCCTTGTGGCACAGGTGCGCTTTGAGGGCGAATACCGCATCGAGGACGGCGCGTGGCAGACCATCGTTCCCGGGCAGCACATCCCGGCCACCAAAGGTGATGTCACCCTGCGCGGCAACTTTCATATGTTGGCCCCTGACGGCGAATATGTCGGCCTCTATACCGGAGATCTGCCCATCTCCCTTTACAGCAACCATATCAATCTGACCATTTATGAAGGAGAAAATGAGCCTTACGTACTCGATGTAGAGAACCCTTTATATGGCAATTCTGCTTGCAGTGTATATTGGGGCGCTTATGTGCTGACAGGCGAAAGCGAAGCCCCCATCGAGATCCGCATCCATAATCCCCATCGGTTCGGCAATGAGAATGCCGTGGATGAACTGCTGTCGGAAGTGGCCCTGTGGTCGGGTATCGATTTTGAAAAGGGCATCATGGATCGTGACCGCACCCAGCGTAATATCGGCCTGTTTTTCCTCACCGTCGCCCTGCTCATGCTGGGCTCGGCGCTCTTTTCCACCCTGCTGCACCTGCAGAGCGATCTCCTTCTCTGGCAGATCGGTGCGGCTATCCTTTCGGCCGGTGTCTACCTGCTGTACAGCGGCCGCGGTGTACCTTTCTGGAATGAAAAGGTCTCCATCAACACATCGATTTTCGGCATCTCCATCATGGCCTATATGCTCTTCATTTCGAGCATCATCACCGATTTTCTGCAGCGCTGCAAAAGAATCGGCCACTATACCATGTTGGTGCTCTACGGTGCCGTTGGAATTTTTCTGCTGCTGCCCGTGGTCAGCGGAATCCTTTTTTACGACGTCTGGCTGGCCTGGACGGTGGTGCAGAGCATGGTCAATCTTGTGCTGCTGGGCTGTATGATGGCGGATTTTGCAGCATTGAAACCCCTCCGGCGATTGGGCATGTTGGGCATTGCCATGCCCCTCCTGGCCTTTGAGGCCGACATTTTCGGCACCGCCATGGGCTGGTGGGCAGGCGGTCTGGCCTCCAAATATATCTTCTTTGTCCTTTTCGCAGGTGCGCTGTTTATCGTTCTGCGTGTCATTCCCGAGGGTATCTATGCTGCCGCTAAGGCCAAGGAACTGGAAGTCGAGAAAAATATGGCGCTGGCCGAGCTCAAGGAGAGCCGCGTTGCCATCATGCTGTCTCAGATCAAACCCCATTTCATCTATAACACTCTGGGCACCATCGAGCGCATGTGCCTCAAGGATCCCCAGAAGGCCTTTGAGCTTGTCCGCAACTTCAGTCTCTATCTCCGCGGTAACTTCAGCGAGCTGGACAGCGTCACACCCATCCGCTTTTCCGAAGAACTCAAACATGTGGAATATTATGTAAATATTGAAAAAGTTCGTTTCCCCGATATGACCATCCGATACGATGTGGAGACCACCGATTTCGTTCTGCCTGCCCTGTCGGTGCAGCCGTTGGTGGAGAATGCCATCAAGCATTGCCTTATGCGTCTGGAGAGCGGCGGCACGGTGGTCATCCATGCCTATGAAACCGAGGATCATTTCTGCGTAGAAGTCAGCGATGACGGCGCAGGCTTTGATATCCATGCCCCTGTGGATGGCAAAAAGCACGTTGGCCTCCGCAATATCCGCAGCCGACTGAAGGATATGGTCAATGGCGAACTGATTCTGGAAAGTACACCGGGCGTTGGAACAAAGGCGCTGATCCGTATTCCCAAGGAGGTAAATGCATGAAAGCCATTGCTGTAGATGATGAAATTTATATGCTGGAGACCCTGATGGAAGCCGTGACAGCATCGGCCGACATCGAACAGACCGAAGGCTTTACTTCCTGTTCGGCGGCGCTGACCTATGCGGCCGATCATCCCATCGACATCGCCTTTCTGGATATCAATATGCGCGGCATCGGCGGCCTGGGGCTGGCCGAAAAGCTGACTGAGCTGCATCCCCGCTGCAAGATCATCTTCTGCACGGGATATGAAGAATATGCCGTGTCGGCTTTCCGTCTTCATGCTTCGGGCTATCTGATGAAACCCATCACCGCCGAAGCTGTACAGGCGGAGATCAATCACATCAAGGGTGTCAAGGCCACCGAGAAGCTGCTGACCATCAAATGTTTCGGCAATTTTGAAGTGCTGCACAACGGTGAGAGTCTGCCCTTCAAGCGTAAGAAGGCCAAAGAGCTGCTGGCCGTTCTGGTCGACCGCAATGGTGCCGGACTGACGGCCAAGGAGATCTGCGCCACCCTTTTCCCCGAGGACAGCGACGATGCCAAAAATGCGGCCTATCTGCGCCAGCTCATTCTCGATCTGAAAAATACTCTCAAGAGCATTCGTGCAGAGGAAGTGCTGCAGCATGATACGCCTTACTATCGCATCGACACCAATCTGGTGCAGTGTGACTATTTCAGCTTCCTGGAGACCGGCAAGCCGGGCTTCCACGGCGAATACATGAGCCAGTACAGCTGGGCAGAGGAGACCTGTGCCATGCTGCAGTTTGAAAAATAATCAAAAGGGCAGGAGCGATCCTGCCCTTTTTCAGTTGACGGTGGATAGCGGACAGTGGACAGTTGCGGTGTCTGCGACGCATTTTGTAGGGGACGATGCCCACATCGTCCCGCCTTCGGTCATTTGGCCGTATTGGATTTAAGCCCTCTTTCGAAAGAGGACTTCAAATAAGGATTTTATTAAATAGACAACTCATCAGTCACACTTCGTGTGCCAGCTTCCCTTACACAGGGAAGCCTATGGCGTACGGAAGGCTTCGAAAAACACGACACATTATCCCGCTGTCACGGCTTTGTAACGCAGGGCAGGTTATACTTATCACATCCAAAGGAGGAATCCATTATGATGTTTGCTTACACCACCACCATTGCAATTCTTTCCGTTATTGCCGGTCTGTTCCTCGCACTGCGCGGCAGGAAGGCCGAAGATGTGGTTTACACCAAGCTGGACAAGATCGGACGCATCACCAATCTGCTGCTGGTGGTGGGTTATGTCTGGCTGTCGCCCGTCTATCTGTTTTTCGGCATGATCTCCGAAGCCGCCCATGACGGCCTGCTGGGTCTTGTCGGCTGGATCGTATCCTTCATCAATGCTTCGGCAGCTGTTCCCGTTTGTATTGGCCTTGGCCTTTCGGTTGCATGGCGCAAGCAGGGCAGAAGTAAAGATAGTTTCAAGGTACAGTTTGCAGGCCTGATCGGCATTGCCTTTACGGTCGCATCTTATTGTATATTTGCCGGTAATCTGCTGCTGTCGCTCAATTAGAAAGGAGATCTACCTATGCGTATGAAAAAATTCTTTGGATTGGTTCTGGCCTGCCTGCTGCTGGTGGGATGTGCAAATGAAAAGGTCGAAGCTGAGGTCAATACCGCCCCTGCCGAAGAGACAACAACTGCCGAGGTCGAGCAGACCGAACCCAACACCATTCACCCCATTCCCGATACCACCATGGACAACCTGACCGATGCTATTCTTTCGGTCTCCCTGGCCGAAGGGGATGCCTATGTGGACGATAAGGGTCAGATGCAGATGGCGCTGAAGATCTATACCTACGACAAGTATGATATGGTGGATATTGCTGCACTGCAGGTGGGCGATATCATCATCACACATGACGGCGAAGTGGAAGTGACCTCCAAAGAGCAGAACGAAGCCGGATTGATCTACATCAACGGCGGTGAGGAAAATGGCGGTTTTGATCTCTTTACAGACGATTGCGGCCTGTATTTCGAAACAGGCTTCAACGATGCCACGCACTGGTATGAGGTCGGTGAAGCTGTTATCCGTGTTTCTGTCGATTTCAAAGGTGTCGACAGTTCCGACCCCGAAGGGGAGGAAGTTATCCTCTATCCCGGCGATTTTCTGACCGATGCGGTTGAAAATTATGACTTTACGCCCTATAACACCACCGTTCGCGTGGAAGAGGGACAGATCGTCGAATTGCATCGAAGCTATACCCCCTGATATTTTATAATGCCGGAAGGCCTGCTGCATACGAATTGCAGCAGGTCTTTTTTTAAGCCTTCCCTGTGTATACCCATAGGGCACTTAGGGAAGGGGGACCATCGAAGATGGTGGA
>JAFYOK010000251.1 GCA_017560175.1 Clostridia bacterium
ATGAAGTGAACAGGCTTGGAAGCAATGATACCGGGGATATACTCACCCTTGGCATTTCGGACCAGAACCTTGTCGGAAACCAGCGCATTCTTGCTCCAGTCGCCCAGAGGAATGAAGCGGATGCAGCCGGTGGGCTTGATGGAATGAACCATAAAGCCGATCTCATCGGAATGGGCATCCAGCATGACAACGGGCTTATTGCCGCTATTTTCCTTACGATAGATATACAGGTTGCGCATGAAGTCTTCCTTCAGCTCACCCAGAGGTGCTGCATAGGTTCTTGCAACATTAACAACTTCATCTTCAAAACCGGAAGCACCGGGAGCATCCGACAGCTCCTGGATCATCTTCAGGACATCTTTTTCAATTTTCATAGGAAAAACCTCCTTATAATTTCTTCTATCTTCGATTGTATCTTCCCTGCTTGCCTTTGTCAACGGCAGGCATATTTTATTTCTTTGTGGCAATAACGGCCATCTCGACCTTGCATTCGCCTGCAATGGAAACATTACCATAGCAGATGCGTGCAGGCAGCTTTTCCTTCTTGAAATGCTTGACATATTCCTTGTTCATAGCATCCTTATATTCCCACTTGGAGACCAGAACATCGATCTTGACAACATGATCCATATCGGAACCATACTTTTCCAGAATAACCTTGAGATTGTCGAGGATGCGATTGGTTTCAAACTCGATGGTACCATAAGCTTCATCTCTTGTCTCCAGATCTTCCGAAACCAGACCGGCCAGGAAGAGGAACTTATCATCAACAACGACGATATCGCTGTAGGGCTGTGCCTCATCTTCCATAAATACGATATACTGATTGTCCATACTGTTTCTCCTTTCGGCAGCTTATTCTATTTCACTTAAAAAATTATACAGTCCATCCTGCGACAGCACTCCACGCTTGAGTCCAACAGGCAGCTCTCCTCGCTCGTCAGCTTCATAATCCTCCAGCCACTGTCCACTGCTCTGATACTGCTTCAGTATTTCGAGTGCGTTATCGGCAATGATATCTTCCGGAGTATTTTTCTGCAAACGATCAAAAAGAGTCTCCATCTGCAAAATCCGTTCGATCCTATCCATATCTGCAAAATCGACAGCCCGCTTATGCAAAACACCATCGGTATAATGCAGACGGTAGGCCTGCGCATTTTCATCGCTGCGGATGTAATATTGAGTGTTGCCCATCTGCACAAAGGCGGTATTGTTTTCCATGGCCAGACCGTCCATATCTTTTTCGTGCAGCATGGCATCAAAGGATTCTCTACCCGATTCATCATAGTGAGGACAATAGGCCATGTGGAAAATATCGAGCATGCCTTCCGCCCAGCAATAGTTCCAGTTTTCTGTATTTCTGAAAGATAAACTGTCACTATGACCGCAATCAAACCAACAGATCGCACCGGCACTCAATCCCATCAACACCGCTCGATCTGCCGCATAGATCTCTCTCAGCTTATGATCCAGTTTATGCTGCTTCCAGACGTCCATCATAAAGATGGTATCTCCACCGCCTACATAGATTACATCAGCCCAAGTCAGCAGGCGGTCGATTTCCTCTTCTGTAGACATACCGGAAACAAGTCGAAGGCTCTCTACGGTACAGCCCAACGCTTCAAAAGTCTTCTGAATGCCGGCAATATAACCCTCGGCATCCCGGCTGGCTGTACTGATAAACAGTAAGTTTGGTGTTTGCTTACCGGTCAATGCAAGCGCATGTCGATTGATTCGCTGGGTGGTATCCAGCTCTCCACCACCAATGGCAACAACTCTTCCCATAACTTATCCTCCTCCGGTTTACTGTGGTTTCGCTTTATTATAGCACACCCTTGAAAAATTGTCACTCGAAATACAAAATGCCCCCATGCAGAAACCTGCACAGGGGCGCATAAATCAAAAGCATTATTTTTTAATTTCCATATCTTCCGGCAGCAGCAGATTAAGCAGGATCGATACGACAAAGACCACAGCGACAACATTGGAGGCGAATACCGACTGCAATGCTTCGGGGAAAATGTGCCACAGATCAATCTCGCTTGTTGCGGTAAAACCAATACCAATGGCCAGCGAAAGCGATGCGATGGTGACATTTCTCTGTGTGAAGCCTACATGTGCAAACATTTCAATGCCCGAAACCATAATGGTACCAAACATCATAATGGTGCATCCGCCCAGAACCGCTTCGGGCAAAGAAGCGAAAAAGTTGCCGACAGGAGGCAGCAGACCGGCCAGAATCATACATCCGGCACCGGTTGCAATGGTAAAGCGGTTGACGACCTTTGTCATATTGATCAAGCCGACATTCTGCGAGAACGATGTAACGGGAGGACAGCCAAACAGAGCCGAAATGGCAGAAGAGAAACCGTCGCAAGCCAACGAACCTGCAATTTCCTTGCCTTCGATTTCTCTGTGCAGACCACCCGAAACCATCGCCGTTGTATCACCAATCGTCTCCGCTGCCGAAACGATAAAGATAATGGCAACCGAAAGAATTGCATCCAGGTGGAACTCCGGAGCATAAGGCATCAGCTTGGGCAACGAAATAAGGCCACCCGAGAAGATGATCGAAAGATCAACTTTACCCATGAAAATGGCAGCCACATAACCCACCAGCAGACCGGCCAGAACCGAAAGCTGCTTGATATATCCCTTGGCAAAAATATTCCAAAGCAGGCAAACAGCCAACGTGATGGTACCCAGCAGCAGATTCTGTGCCGAACCGAAGTCCGCAGCATAACCGCCGCCAAAGGATCTTGCACCAACAGTAAATAACGAATAACCGATGGCCGTTACGACCGAAGCTGCAACGATGGGAGAGATAATTTTTCTCCAATACTTGGCAAACAAACCGATAACGCCTTCGAAAATACCGCCACAGATAACAGCACCAATGACGGCAGGATAACCATGGTTGGCAGCGACCGTACACAGAATGGTAACAAACGTGAAACTGACGCCCATAACAATAGGCAGCCTGGAACCGACTTTCCAGATGGGGTAAAGCTGGATCAGCGTCGCAATACCGGCAACAAACATAGCATTCTGCAGCAAAACGGCGATTTCTGCCTGGGAAAGGCCGCCTGCCGCTGCAATAATGGTGATCGGTGTCAGATTGGCAACAAACATGGCCAGAATGTGCTGCAAGCCAAAAGGAATGGCTTTCAGCACGGGAACCGCTCCATTCAACTGATAAATATTTCGGATATCACTGTTTTGGTTTTTCATCTCAGACCTCCACATTTCCTATGAAATATTTATTTATTATAGCATAATCCGCCAAAAAAAGACAAGGACTACAGAAGCGGTTTTCACATCTTATATAGGCTTTTCTAAGTTACTGTCCTGTGGTATAATACAGATATTCTCAGAACTTTAAAATCAATTATAAAGGAGCAGAGATCGTATGAATGCACAGGAAAGAAAAGCTGCACTGCAGAATGTTTTCACGCTGAGTGGATATTACAATTCCATCAGCGGCGTATTGGGTATCGACCAGTGGGGCGGCCTTCCCGATGAAGGTGTTCCCTACCGTGTAAAGGTCAACGGCTTTCTGGATGACCAGAAGCGTGCCCTCTACTTTACCCCTGAGGCAGATGAACTTACCGCTTATTACAAGGAAAACCCCATCGGTGAAAACGACATCGAAACTGCCCAGATTCGCGCTTTCCTCAAGCAGCGCAGCTTCTATGAAGATGTCCCCAAGGACCTGTTCGACGAGTTCAACCGCAAGCGCGTCGAATCGATGACTGCATGGAAGCAGGCGCGCGAGGCTCAGGACTTCGACATCTTCAAGCCCTACATGAAGGATGTTTTTGAGCTGCGTAAGCAGATTGCTCTGGCGCTCCGCCCCAACGAAGATCCCTTTGCAACCATGGTCGATCTGGTCGATGAAGGATTGGATATCAACGATATCAGCCGAGAGTTTGGCAAACTGCGTGAAGGCATTGTTGCCATCCGCCGTAAGATCGAAGAAAGCGGCATGGAAATCGACAACAGCATCCTCCAGCAGGCACAGAATGCCGAAGATATGATGACCTTTGCCAAGGCACTGGCTCGTGAAGTCGGCTATAAGGATTCCATGGGTGGTTATAACGAAAAAGTCATTCATGCTTTCTCCTCTACCATCGGCCCCAAGGATGCCCGTATTTCTACCGCCAAGCACGGCAGACCTACTCTGATGATGACTGTCCTCCACGAATCCGGCCATGCTATGTATGGCTATTCCAGCAATGACGCCGTTGCAGAAGCCGGTCTGTTTGGTGGTATTTCCGGCGGCTTCCACGAAGGCCAGGCTCGTTTTATTGAGAACATCATCGGCCGCAGCAGCGCTTACATCCACCATATCTATCCTAAGCTGGTCGAGGCCTTCCCTGCTTATGCCAATATCCCCGAAGAAAAGTTCTACCATGCCCTCAACAAGGTCGCTTCCACCTGCAAGCGTATCGAAGCTGACGAAGTCACCTACAACCTGCATGTCATCATCCGCTTCGAACTGGAGCGCGATTACTTCGCCGGCAAGCTGACCATCGATCAGATGCGTGATGCCTGGAATGATAAATATGAAGAATACCTCGGCATCCGTCCCCAGAACGATACCGAAGGTATCCTGCAGGATATGCACTGGACCGGCAGCTGGATCGGTTACTTCCAGAGCTATACTCTGGGCAACATCTATGACGGCATGATCTATAATGCCATCCGCAAGGATCTGCCCAACTTTACCGACCTTGTCGAAGCAGGCACCTTTGCTCCCATTATCGATTGGCTGACCGACAAGATCTGGCAGTACGGCAAGAGTGTCACCGCCATGGAGTTGCTTGCAAAGTTCAGCGACAAGGGTCTGGATGCACAGCCTCTGCTTGACTATCTGGACGATAAGTTCGGTAAGATCTACGGCTGGAACAAATAACCCATACTGAAAGATGCAGGGCATCCTATAACAGTTGCAGTCCCGGCAATTTGCCTGCCGGGACTGTTCTTACATACATCATAGAGATTTGATAGAATAAAACTGAATTGGACGAGGTGATTACGATGATAAACATTACTGCTTGGATGGAAAATTTCTTACAGGTATTAAATGAGACTTTTAATGACCGTGTATGGTTTGTTGGCCTGCAGGGAAGTTACGGCCGTGGTGAAGCAACAGAAACAAGCGACATTGACGTTGTTGTAATTCTGGATGAATTATCTGCAATGGATATCCAGACTTATAATGGCATGTTGGATACTCTGCCCCGCAGAGATTTGATTTGTGGTTTCCTCTCAGGTAAGCGTGAAATTTTGAACTGGGAGCCCTCAGATTTGTTTCAGTTTTGCAATGACACTTCGCCGATCAAAGGCAGCCTCGCTGAGATGTTGGCTATTGTTGACAAAAGTGCTGTGAACAGGGCAATCAAAATCGGTGTCTGCAATATATTCCACGGATGCGTACATAATATGCTGTATGAAAAAAACGAAGATATTTTACGTGGGTTATACAAGTCTGCTTCTTTTGTTGTACAAGCCATTGCGTTCAAACAGACAGGCAACTATATCCAACATCAAAAAGAATTACTTCACGTTGTATCTTCCGATGAACGGGCAATTGTGGAAATCTTTATCGATTTGAAAAATGGCAAACCGGTTGAGTTTGATCGGATGTCCGAGACATTGTTTGCCTGGTCCAAGAAATGGATCGCCGAACCAAATTAAAATGCTCCTCTATATCCCCCATAATATCCTTGAACTTTATCTATGCAAAATAATACTCCCTATGAGTTTTCTCACAGGGAGTATTATTTGTTTTATTCACCTTTATACAGATAACAGTTTTTCTCGTGAGAATCGATCATGCCAATGGCCTGGAGGTAGGCATAAATGGTGGTTGAACCAACAAACTTCATACCCCTTCTTTTCAGGTCTTTGGAAATGGCATCTGAAACCGCATTGGTGGTCTTTCCTGTCTCATAAAGAATCTCATCTCCTGCAAAAGCACAAAGATAATTGTAGAAAGAACCCTGTTCTTTTACAATTTCTCTGAAAACTCTGCTGTTGGTGATACTCGCATGGATCTTCAGCTTATTTCGGATAATATCTTTATTCTCCAAAAGGGCACTTATTTTCTCTTCATCATAAGCACATACGGTATCCAACTCAAAGTCGTCATAAGCCAGTCGAAAACTCTCTCGCTTATTCAGTATGCACTCCCAGGATAATCCGGCCTGAAAACATTCCAGAATGAGCATCTCATAGAGATATTTGTCATCTGTTCGCAGCTGCCCCCACTCGTGGTCATGGTATTCGATATATTTCGGATTGTTCAGGTTACACCATCTGCATCGAACCTTATTTTCCACTTCGGCTCATCCCTTCTATTCTATGATCTTCACGCTGGCCCAACGGCGCTCGGTTCTGGCACTGTACTGCAGTGTATAGGTCGGTACACCCTGGGCGATGGCCTTGCTGATCTCTTCGACCTCTTTTGATATCTGCGCATGATCGGCATACCAGCCCAAGAATGTGGTTGGTTCCTCACCCCAGAAATTGGATCTGCCCCGACCAACACCAAACAACGCATACTTCGGCGCATCCGGTCCGCCCCGCATCTTTCCCGATGTAACGACCTTATAACAATCCACAATGGCATTCTCATTGGGCGAAGTAATAATGATCATACCAGAGCTGTTTTCTTTCTTGGATGTTTCTTCTGATTTACCCGTGGACATCAGTGCATCCAACGAAACATTCAGTTTTTCAGCAAGCAGCAGCAGTTTTTCCACTTCAGGATATCCCTGCCCCTGCTCCCACTTGGATACCGCCTGTCGGCTGACATCCAGAAGCTCTGCCAGTTCTTCCTGGGATAAATGATGTTCTTTTCTGATCTGTTTCAGATTTTCAGCAAAACGCATATAAGCACCTCCCTTTGGTGCTTTTATTGTAGGAGATTTCCTGCCCCAAGGCCACCAACCTGCTTTTGCATTTACGCAACTTTGGGTTGCAGTCCTGTTTTTTCATCAATTTTTTAAAGTGCCTTTCCGCCCGAAACCTTGATGACCTGTCCCGTAATCATTGCTGCCTGTTTGCCGGCAAGGAACAGAATAGCTTCGGCAATATCCTCAGGCTGAATCAGCTGACCCATGGGAATAAGAGGCCGGACAGCCTCTTCCAGATCTTCATCGATCCATCCGGTCTGGGTCGGGCCGGGTGCAACACAGTTGACCGTAATGCCATACTTCGCCGTTTCCAGTGCAATGCTGCGGGTCAATGCTTCCATGGTGGCTTTGCTTGCGCCATAGGTGATCTGCCCGGCAAATACCTGGGCGGCATCTGTCGACAGATTGATGACCCTGCCATAACTGCCGCGATGGCGAATCAGCTCTTTCGTCATCAGTATGCTGCCGCGAACATTGACGGCAAAGGTATCGTCAATAACATCCCGGGTAATGCTCTCGATGGTATCAATGCCTTCCATATCTCCATCGGCCGCATTATTGACCAGAATATCCACCCTTCCAAAGCGATCCATAAC
>JAFYOK010000022.1 GCA_017560175.1 Clostridia bacterium
ACCTTCTGCCAGTATACCCCTGCCGAGATCATCATGGCCGCCGGTCTTTACAGCGTCGGTCTGTGTGGCCGCAGCCACCTGCCCATCAAGACAGCCGAAAGCCAGCTGCCTGCCAACCTCTGCCCGCTCATCAAGGCCAGCTACGGCCATGCGTTGGAGCAGAGCTGCCCCTATGCCTATTTCTCCGACGTTGTCGTTGGTGAGACCACCTGCGACGGCAAAAAGAAGATGTATGAGCTGCTGTCCGAACTCAAGCCCATGCAGATCATCCATCTGCCCAACCTGCCCGATTATGAGCGCTCGCTGGCAATGTGGACCGAAGAGCTGCGCGCCTTCACCCGTGGCCTGGAGCAGAAGTTCAACATCACCATCACCGATGAAATGCTCAACGATGCCATCAAGTGGTGCAACAAGGAACGTATCCAGACCGCACGTATCTATGAGCTGGGCAAGTATGATCCCCCTGCCATCACCGGCTGGAACATGTCCAACATCATGGAAGGCGAACAGTATCTCTTCGACCGCGAAGCCAAGTATGAAAAGCTGCAGAGCGTCCTCGACCAGTGCGAAGCCGACTGGCATGCAGGCAAAGGCCCCTTCGAGCCCGATCCCTGCCGTCCCCGTGTTATTGTTTCGGGCAGCGGCCTGGGTGCTGTCGGCCACAAGACCATCAAGGTTCTGGAAGAGCTGGGCGGCTGCATCGTCTGCTATGAGGGCTGCAGCGGTATTTCTTCCCGCCGCCGTCTGATCGACGAGGACGAAAGCCGCGATCCCATGGTCCGCATTGCCGAAAAGTATATCGAAGTTCCCTGCGCCGTTGTTTCCCCCAATACACGCCGTATGCAGCAGATCGAGGATACCATCGACGAATGGAAGGCCGACGGCTATCTGGCCCTCACCCTCCATTCCTGCAATCCCTTTGCCATCGAGACCGAGAACGTTCGCCGCGTCTGCGAGAAGAAGGGCATTCCCATGATCCATATTTCCACCGACTTCACCCCCGGCGATGAAGGCCAGATCCGCACACGTCTGCAGGCCTTTGTCGAGATGATCCGCGCCAAGAAGGAAGAAGCTCTGAATCGCTGATTTATTCCTGATATAAAACAAAAATCCGCAGCCATAATGGCTGCGGATTTTTTATTAAAGAATGAACTTACTTAGCTTCATCGTACAGGGGAGTCCAGAAGTCAGCAACGACCTTCTCGACGTCATCTGTATTTGTGATCAGGCCGATGCGGATGTAGTCGCTGACCAGCTGATCCATAGCAGCTTCGGTGAACTCATTGGTGCACTCGCCCCAACGCATAGTCTCCCAGCAAGCCATGTTGACTTCGAAGGAGCCGGAGATGATGGCGTCATCCAGCAGGATCTGGACGCACTCTTCGCCGTTCTTGCCCATGTAGTCCTGTGCCTCGAGGAGAGCCTTTGTGATGTACTTAGCCATCAGGGGGTTCTCCTGCATAAATGCAGAGTTCATCAGGTTGACACAGCAGGGCTCGTCGATGAAGTCTTCGTCGAATGTGATGGAACGGATGGTCTTCAGTGTGCCGTCCTGCAGCATGTTATAAGTAAATGTATCGGGCAGGATGCAGGCATCCATCTCGCCATTCTGCAGAGCAGCGATGGCAGCCGAACGCTCGATGTTGACCCACTCGATCTCGGTCATAGGATCGAAACCATCTGCATCAAAGAAACGGGCAGCGATGTTGTAGTCGGGGCCGCCGATGCCGTTGGTGATACCGATTCTCTTGCCGACCAGGTCAGCTGTGCTCTCAACTGTGCTGTCGCCTGTGACGACCAGACCCTGGCAGCCAACCATGCCGCCGGCAACAACGCTGTAGTTGACGCCGTTAGCTGCGGGAACCAGAGAAGCAGCGATATGGTTCATGGACAGCTGAACAGCGTTTGTACCCAGGGCTTCTGTCATGGAGCCGCCCTGCAGACCGTCAGCCTTGATGCCGTACTTGTCAAAGAAGCCCAGCTTGTGTGCCAGATAGGGAGTTGTTGTGCAGCCGGCGGGAGAGATGTAGTAAACGATGCCCTGCTCATACATGGGCTCGCTCTTCATAGCTTCCAGCTCTTCAGCCTCGATCTCCTCAGCTGTCTTTTCAACAGGCTGTTCTTCTGTCTTTTCTTCGGTCTTTTCCTCTGTCTGTGTTGTTGTCTCTTCCTGAGCAGCCTCTTCCTTGCCGCCGCAGGCGACCAGTGCGAAAGCCATCATCAGAGCCAGCAGCATAGCCAGAACTCTCTTCAGGTTGTTCATGGGAAATTACTCCTTTTTTGTATATTTGGCCGGGATATACCCTCGACCAAAAAATAAAATATCATTCCATATTAAAAAAGGGAAATTGTTTTTTTTAATAAGAAACCAGCGGCTTATCCACGTTTTTGCATGTTTTAAGGTATTTCTAAGGTATAAAGTTGATTGTAAGCTGACCTTTTACAAAGCTAAAGCTGTTTATGCCATTTTTAAATATCTGCATATTTATCTATCCGAAATTTCATTTTGACCAAAAACCACAGCGCTCCTAAAATAGAAAATAGGAAAATATGGTTTCATTAACTTTCCCCAACACTCATATATCAGGAGGTCATTTCATGCCTGTCACATTGCCCGAACAGTTTGAAGAGTTCTCTGCCCAACAGAAGAAAGGCTTTCTTGCTGTCAAAGCCCTGAAAGACCAGGGTAAGCAGGTCTGCGGCGCATTCTGCCAGTACACACCTGCCGAGATCATCATGGCCGCCGGCCTGACACAGGTCATTCTCTGCGGTCGCAGCCATCTGCCCATCAAGACAGCCGAGACCCAGCTGCCTGCCAACCTCTGCCCCCTCATCAAGGCCAGCTACGGCCATGTTCTGGAGGACAGCTGCCCTTATGCCTACTTCTCCGATGTCGTTGTCGGCGAGACCACCTGCGACGGTAAGAAGAAGATGTATGAGCTGCTGGCACAGAAGAAGATGATGCAGTGCATCCACCTGCCCAACCTGCCCGACTACGAGCGTTCTCTGGAAATGTGGACCGAAGAGCTGCGCGCCTTCACACGCGGCATGGAAGAAAAGTTCAACGTTAAGATCACCGATGAGATGCTCAACGAAGCCATCAAGTGGTGCAACCAGGAGCGCCGCCAGACCGCTCGCCTCTATGAGCTGGGCAAGCTCGATCCTCCTGCCATCACCGGCTATCAGATGCAGCAGGTCGAAGACGGCCAGGCCTTCATCTTCGACCGCGACGAAAAGCTCGCTCGCCTGACTGCTGTTAACGATCAGATCGAACAGGAATGGAAGGAAGGCAAGTATGCCATGGAACCCGACCCCTACCGTCCCCGCCTGCTGGTTTCCGGCACAGGTCTGGCTGCTGTTACCGAAAAGACCATCAAGGTCGCTGAAGAACTGGGCGCACAGATCGTCTGCTATGAAGGCTGCAACGGCATCGCTGCCCGCCGCCGTCTGATCGATGAAGATGAGAGCCGTGATCCCATGGTTCGTATCGCTGAAAAGTATATCGAAGTTCCCTGCGCCGTTGTTTCTCCCAACAACCGCCGTATGGAACAGGTTGCTGCCACCATCGACGAGTGGAGCGTAGACGGCTATCTGGCCCTCACCCTCCATTCCTGCAATCCCTTTGCTATCGAAACCGAGAACGTCCGCCGCGTCTGCGAAAAGAAGGACGTTCCTCTGCTCCATATCTCCACCGACTTTACCCCCGGTGACGAAGGCCAGATCCGCACACGTCTGCAGGCCTTCATCGAAATGATCCGTGCCAAGAAGGAGGCCAAACTCAATGGATAAGCTGACACTCAAGCAGGCCATCGAAGCCTGCCATGCCAAGGGCCAGAAGGTCGCACTCAGCTTCTGCGCTCATGTTCCTGCTGAGATCCTCGAAGCTGCAGGCTTCTGCTCCATGCGTGTCTTCCATGTAAATGATATCGTCGACACCTCCGAGCGTGCCCTGCCCCGCAACCTCTGCCCTGCAGTCAAGGAAGTCTACTGCCTGCTGGAAGACGAGGCCATCCAGGCTGCCGACCTCATCATCACCGAAAGCTCCTGCGACGGTAAGAAGAAGATGTATGAGCTGGTCACAGCACAGGACAAGCTCTATTATTATCAGGTTCCCCAGGGCAATGAGCGCGACTATGTCCGCCCCCTGCTGCGCTCTGAGGCTAACTATATGATCAAGACCCTCGACAAGCGCTTTGGTGCCAAGGTCACCGAAGAAGCACTCCGCCAGGCCGGTAAGGTCATGAATGCCGAGCGCGAAGCTGTCACCGCTCTGATGGATCTGCAGAAGACCGTTCCCCCTGTCACCACAGGTCTGGAGATCTATAAGGCATGGGAGAAGGCACAGGCCATTTCCGACCGTGCCGAGCGTACTGCTTTCATCCTGGCCGAGCGCGACCGTCTGGCCGCTGCAGGCACAGCTGTTTCTGCCGACAAGAAGCGCATCCTGATCACAGGCTGCCCCATCGGCGGCGTTTATGAAAAGGTGCTGGCTGCTGTTGAAGCTGCTGATGGCGTTGCCGTCTGCTTTGAGAACTGCGAGTTCGTCAAGGCCAACGCTCGTCACCTGGACACCGAAACCCCCGATATGATCGAGGCTCTGGTCGACTGCTACCAGAATACTCCCTGCGCCATCATGGGCGACAATGACCGCCGCTTTGCTCTCATCGAAAAGCTGGCAAAGGAGTATCAGATCGACGGTATCCTCGACCTGGCTCTGACCACCTGCCATGCCTACACCGTCGAGCGCGAGAAGATGCACCGCTTCTGCGGCCAGCTGGATATCCCCTATCTCTTCCTGGAATCCGACTATTCCGACACCGATGCCGGTCAGATGAAGACCCGCGTCGCTGCATTTATCGAGCTGCTGTAGGTTTCTTTACAGGCCAATCACCCGTCACCCTTCGGGTGCCACCCTCTTTCAAAAGAGGGCTACAAATAAGGAATAAACAACTCATCCACCATCTCCGATGTTCCCCCTTCCCCCAGGGTAAGGCAAAGTACACGGCACCGGAAATACGAAACAAAAAAGTCCGCGGCAATTCCCCAGCGCCC
>JAFYOK010000252.1 GCA_017560175.1 Clostridia bacterium
AAGGCCATGGCCTTCTGTACTTCATCCAGCGACAGAACCTGGTCAAACAGGGCCTGTACCTTGGGGTTTACCTGATAATCCATAATGAAAACCTCCGTTTTGAGCGTTTGTTAGCGGTAGTTATGCGATGACGATGGCCAGAATGACGGCATCCTTATCGCTGCGGTTTTCGACGGCATGATGTTCGCCGCCGCCGGTGAACATGGCATCGCCCTTGGTCATGACAACTTCCTTGCCGTTGTCATCAACAACGATCTCGCCTTCGAGAACATAATAGATCTCGGCATCGGTGACATGGTCGTGGCCACCGATGCTGGAACCGGGCTTGATGGTCAGACGATTGAAGAGGGTCGCCTTGCCCAGCAGTTCTTCCTTCTTATAAACGATGTCGGTCTCGATGGGGCCGTGGCCGCCGCGGATGTTTTCGCGGAACAGATGCTCCAGATCTTTGCTATGATGTACCATAATGATTACCTCCGGTCGTTTTTATGATCTTTATGCTTTGATAATACCATAAACTAAAGCGGTGAACAACCTGTTTTCTTGACAGCCCCTGCCAAAAATAATACAATGAGATTGGTAGAAATATACGGATGATTTTATAAAAACACCCGAAAAATAAAGGTAAAATATAGATGAAAATACGGCACAGGAGGAATCTGCAATGGATGAAAAGAACATGATGGAGATGGAAATGCCCACCCTGACCCTTGATCCCTTCGGCGAGCAGGCAGCGGCAGCTGCGGAAGCTGAAGCCAAAGAAGAAAAAAAGGTCGAACCCGTTGATATGGCCGACGGTCTCAGTGAGGCCGAAAAGAAGATGGTGGCCGATTTTGCCGAAAAGATCGATATCACCAATGCCAATATGGTCCTCCAGTATGGTGCCGATGCTCAGAAGAAGATGGCCGGTTTCTCTGAAAATGCCCTCAGTAATGTCCGTACCAAGGATCTGGGCGAAGTGGGCGATATGCTCAGCGACCTGATCGGCGAGCTCAAAGGCTTTGATGCCGAAGAAGAGAGCAAGGGCCTCTTTGGCTTCTTCAAGAAGCAGGGCAGCAAGCTGGATCTTCTCAAGACCAGATACAATAAGGTCGAGACCAACGTGGAAAAAATCGCCCATGCGCTGGAAGACCACCAGCTGCAGCTTTTCAAGGATATTGCGCTGCTCGATCAGATGTATCAGAAGAATCTGCTCAACTTCAAGGAAGTGACCATGTACATCCTGGCCGGTAAGCAGAAGCTGGAGAAGGTGCGTGCCACCGAGCTGGCCGAACTGGTGGCCAAGGCCGAGGCTTCGGGCCGCGCCGAAGATGCCCAGGCTGCCAACGACCTGGCTGCCCTGTGCGACCGCTTTGAAAAGAAGCTCCATGATCTCGAACTGACCCGTATGGTATCGGTACAGATGGGCCCCCAGATCCGTCTGGTGCAGAACAACGATACCCTTATGGCCGAAAAAATCCAGACCACGCTGACCTCTACCCTGCCCCTGTGGAAGAGTCAGATGGTCCTTGCCCTCGGTCTGGAACATTCCAATCAGGCCATGAAGGCCCAGCGTGAGGTCACCAACATGACCAACGAGCTGCTGCGTAAGAATGCCGAGACCCTCAAGATGGGTACTGTCAATGTTGCCCGTGAGAGCGAACGCGGCATCGTTGATATCGAAACCCTGCTGCAGACCAACAATACCCTTATTGAGACCCTGGACGAAGTCATTCAGATTCAGAATGAGGGCCGTCAGAAGCGCCGCGAGGCCGAAGCTCAGCTGGGCCGCATCGAAGGGGAGCTCAAGCAGAAGCTGCTGGAGATCAACAAAGGCTAAAAATTGCAAAAACCGCCCGACAACTGTCGGGCGGTTTACTTATAGCCAAATTTCCATCCCCCCTATCGATAATCCCGATGGATGGATGCAGAAAATCCCCTTGCCCATAGGCAGAAAATAGACTATACTCATATTGATACGAGAAAATAGGCGGCGTGTCTTTTTGGCCTGTCCACAGGCTGTGAAAAGAGATCCGCCGCATGAAAAGGATGATATAAAATGGATAACAAGAGCAAACTGAGATACCTGCCCAAGATCGACGAGCTGGTCGCCCGTCTGGAAAATCTGTGGGCAGCTTACGGCAAGGATATGGTCACCGAGTGTGCCCGCGAGCAGATCGACACCATGCGTCAGACCCTGCTGTCGGGCGGCGACTGTGATGTTTCGATGGAGGCTGTCTGCGCTGCTGTCGAAAAGGAGCTGAAGGCCATCTATGCCCCCCATCTCCATGAAGTCATCAATGCCACCGGCGTTGTTCTGCATACCAACCTGGGTCGTGCCGTTCTGTCTGAGCGTGCTGCCAAGGCTGCCTATACCGCTGCCAGAAGCTACACCAACCTGGAGTATAACATCGAAAAGGGTACCCGCGGCTCCCGTTATGACCACATCGAAAAGCTGGTCTGCCGCATCACCGGTGCCGAGGCTGCCATGGTCGTTAACAACAACGCCGCAGCCGTCATGCTGATCCTGTCCACCATGGCCAGAGGCCATGAGGTCGTCGTTTCCCGCGGCGAGCTGGTCGAGATCGGCGGCGCTTTCCGCGTTCCCGAGATCATGGCACAGAGCGGCGGTACACTGGTCGAAGTCGGTACTACCAACAAGACCCATAACTGGGACTACGAGCGTGCCATCAACGAACATACAGGTGCATTCCTCAAGGTCCACACCAGTAACTTCAAGGTTATGGGCTTCACCGAGGAAGTTTCCCTCGAAGACATGGTCAAGATCGGCCATGCCCACAACATCCCTGTCATCTACGACCTGGGCAGCGGCCTCTTTGCCGATCTGGATCCTGTCGGCATCACAGATGAGCCCAAGATCCTCGAGGCGATGGCTACAGGCGTAGACGTTCTCTCCTTCTCGGGCGATAAGCTGCTGGGCGGCCCCCAGGCCGGTATCATCGTCGGTAAGCGCGAGTACATCGAAAAGATGAAGAAGAATCCTCTGACCCGTGCATTCCGTGTCGACAAGATGACCTTTGCTGCGCTGGAAGAGACCCTGCGCTGCTATCTGGACGGCACCTGCGATACCAGCATCCCCTCCATTGCCATGATTAAGAAGCCTGTTGAGGCACTGGATCTGGCTGCAAAGAAGCTCAAGAATCTGCTCAAGAACATCAACGGCGTATCGTCTGCCGTTATGCGTGAA
>JAFYOK010000023.1 GCA_017560175.1 Clostridia bacterium
CTTTTGAAAGAGTTTATCGGCAAAGGCGGCATATCCGGCATAATCGACATCAAAGGTCAATGTATCATAATGCCGGGCCAGCATGGTATACTGCTCGTCCATGGTATTCTCCCTTTGTTTAAAAATCTATGGTTTCCGGCAGCTGCTCAGCGCTGTCCAGCACAAGGCAGCCGCATTTTTCCAGCTCTCGACGATGCTGATGACCGGCAGCGATCAGAATACAGTCGGCACCCAATCGGCAGGCCATCTCATGGTCGTGGTCAAGATCACCGATGACCAGTACCTTTTCGGGGTCGGCACCGCTGCTGTGCAGCCAGTCAAGACCGCGCTGCACCTTGCCCTCGGCACGGGTATTGTCGGCGCCCGATACACTGTCGAAGTAATGACCGATGCCCAGATCCTCCACCATGCGGCGCAGACGGCTCTGCTCAAACGAAGAGATCACGCATTGGCGAAGACCTCTGCTGCGGAAATATTCCAGCGCAGCGGCGATGCCGGGCAGCAGACCTGCTTCTCCCAGACGGCGGTTGTAGCTTTCGAGAAATTCCACCTGGATGTCATCAAAAGACACCACAGACAGATCGAACAGCTTCTTATAATATTCGATGATTGGCGACTCGATCATATTGAGATAGTCGGCCCGGTTGGTCAGAGGCATATTGCGCTTTTCCAGCATATCATTGACACCGGCCACGGCAATATCGACATCATTCATAATGGTGCCGTTGAAATCCCAGATGACATGGGTATACCGCATAAGCAATTCCCCTTTCCCAAATTGAATATTTACAGACAGAACGAATGCGATCAGCTTCGGACATTCTATAACATTTTAATTATACTATAAGCTCGCACAAAAATGAAGAGGTAAAATCGTCGCTCCCTCTCCCCTATCCATTTTCCGACATATCCATCTGCGGAAGGCATACAAGCCCTCTGCCGGTTTTTCTTCACCCAAGCAACATCCATGACGTCTATACCACCCAACCCGCCACAGGCCATTCTGAGCCAAAAGAGAAAAACCACCGTTTCGAACGGTGGTTTTTATTGTTTACTTTCTCTTTTTGAAAATCAGACTGCGGAACAGGATGATGTTCATAACCACCATAAAGGCAGCCAGAATCAGCAGGGTCAGCATGGGCTTGACAGGTGCCAGTGTAGCCAGCAGCATGATGGGGAAACCGAAGACAATGGCCGGGAAATTCTGATAGACCATATTGTCGGCCGCAGGGGTGCGGAAGTCTCCGTCGACCTCACGCAGCAGGATGATGCCTGTGCTGGCGGTGCCGGTCAGCATACCGTACATCATGAGGAACTGCTCTTCGGAATACTCGGGGAAGAGTTTGACGGCAACAAAGCGGTTGTAGGCGTATGTAACGACCAGACCGGCCAGGCCAAGAATAACAATAATGCCCCAGTAATCTTCCAGCATATCCAGGCGGATAGCCGCAATACCGGCAGTGACCATGATATCAAAGAACATATTGCTGGTACGGGTCAGCAGGAAGTTGTTGGTGTATTCACGGGCGCGCAGCTTCATCTTCTTAAAGAGGCTCATGATGCCCTTGAGCAGCGTAGC
>JAFYOK010000253.1 GCA_017560175.1 Clostridia bacterium
AACGAGTTGGCTTCCATGCAAAGACGCTTGACCGCAGCGGTAATTTCCAGTGCGTTGATCTCTCTCATGTGATTTCACTCCCTGTTTTGGTGTGGTTGCATAATATAGAAATTGTAATAAATCAGAGTATGACTACAATTTTACCATCATACAGTCTAAATGTACCATTATTAACAAAGCGATGCAAGTTTTTATGGGAAATTTGTTTTGTTAATTTCGAAGAAATTTTTTGTAAGTGCTGATCGGAGGGAGAAAAACCCCTGTTTGCACCATCAAAAAGTACACAATTAAAATGAGATATAGAAAGAGCCACCCCATAGAAATATGGGATGGCTATGGAATTATTTTGCGGGGATCTCGATGGTGACCTCTTCCCATGTGCAGACGGAAGCGGGATCGAGAGCGAGGATGTGATCCTTGGCCTGCTCTTTGGACAGACCTTCGGGCATGGATACGGCGATGACAGCACGGATACCCTTGCCGGTCTCGCGATGGACGAGGGTGAGAGCCGCAGTGCCATTGGGTACGATCTCCAGGCTGCGCTTGCCGACGGTGCAGCCGGTGACACACTGTACGGCATCGACCAGGCAGTTCTGACATTCCATACGGGCAAAGAGGTCATCGCCGCGCTTGGCGTTCAGCTTGTCCAGCGCAAAATTGGCCAGAACGAAGCCCAGAGACACACCGCCGCAGGTGTGGCCGTGGAAGTCGATGCAGTCCTGAATGGTGATGGGATGGTTCATGAGAAGTCCTCCTCGAGTTGTTAATATAAGGCTACTATAGCACAAATCTCCATCCTGCACAAAGAAAATCGTCACCCTCCGTCATTGCCCCCTTGGGATGGATATGCTATGATGATTCTGTTCGCAAGAATACCATAACTTATATTTAAAGATAGAGAGGTCATCAGTTATGAAGTATCAGATCGATAAGGACTACCTGCTCGGCTGTTTTGAAGAGATCGTCAATGTTCCCAGCCCTGTCGGTTATTATGTACAGCTCAATCCTGTCCTCGAGCAGTATGCCGCTGCTCTGGGTCACACCATCACCTATGATAACAAGAGTACCGGCTACATCACCGTCGACGGCGAAGACAATTCCAAGACCGTTCTGGTCGGCGCTCATGTCGACACCATTGGCATGGTCGTACGTACCATCGACCGCAACGGCTTCCTGCGTGTCCGTATGCTGGGCGGCGTAAACTACGCCAGCATGGAAGGCGAGACGGTCACCGTCTATACCCGTGACGGCCGCAGCTACACCGGTATCATGGCCTGCCAGTCTCACTCGGTCCATGCCTATGATGATGCCCGTACTTTGGAGCGTAACGACAACACCATGGTGGTCATTCTGGACGAAGATGTTCATTCCAAGGAAGAGGTCAATGCGCTGGGCATCCGCAACGGCGATTTTATTTCCGCCCATCCCCGCTGTGAAGTCACCGAAAAGGGCTACCTCAAGTCCCGCTTCATTGATGATAAGGCTGCTGTTGCCTGTGTATTCGCAGCCCTCAAGTATATGAAGGAAAATAACCTGAGACCCAAGTACAGAACCATGTTTGCCTTCCCCTACGGCGAAGAGATCGGCTTCGGCGGCACCTATGTTCCGGCAGAAGTTTCCGAATATATCGCCATTGATATCGGCATCATCGGTCCCGATTACGACGGTGACGAGCGCAAGGTCTCCATCTGCGCCAAGGATGCATCTGCACCCTATGATTACGAACTGACCAACCGCCTGATCGGCTATGCCGAAAAGGCCGGCTGCGACTATGCAGTCGATGTTTTCTACCGCTACGGCACCGACGGCAACGCAGCCGTTCGTGCAGGTAACAACCTCCGTGCCGCAGCCTTCGGTATGGCTGTTTACTGCAGCCATGGCCGTGAGCGTACCCACATCACAGGTCTGGAGAACACCACAAATCTCCTGCTGGCCTACATGATGGATATCTGATCCACAGCCTGTGAAGTGAGAAAGGAAAGATAAGTTATGCTTTGGAAACTGATCCTGCTGCTGCCGACAGCTGTTGTTGCGCTGCTGCTCATCGCTCTGGGCCGCACCCTGCTGACACCTGCCACCCCGGCCAAGACAGCACAGCCCCCCAAGAGCGATCCCGCACGTGCGCGCCGCTATGGCGAGAAGCTGGGCGAAATGATTCGTTATGAAACCGTTTCCCATAAGGGTGAGACCGATTTTGCCAAATATCGCGCCTTCCAGGAGGGTCTGCGCCCCCTGTTCCCCAATATCTTTGCCCATTGCGAGATCACCCATCCCCTTGACCAGCTGGTCATCCGCTATCCTGCCGCCGGCAAGCCCAAGGGCGATCCTATCCTGCTCATGTCCCATCAGGACGTTGTTCCTGTTGTCGCCGAAGGCTGGAAGCATCCTCCCTTCAGCGGTCACATCGATGAAAACGGCACCGTATGGGGCCGCGGCACCGTTGATACCAAGGGCGCGCTCATGTGTGAGCTGCAGGCATTGGAGGAGCTGATCGCCGCAGGCTGGAAGCCCGAGAAGGATGTCTATATCACCTCCAGCTGCACCGAAGAATGGGGCGGCCCCGGCGCACCTGCCATTGTCAGCCATCTGAAGGAAAAGGGTGTCCACCTGGGTATGCTGCTGGATGAAGGCGGCATGATTATGGGCAGACCCATCAGCGGCGTTGAAGGCCGCTACTGCATGGTCGGCTGTCTGGAAAAGGGCAGCGGCAGCGTCCGTCTGGTTGCCCGCGGCAAGGGCGGCCATTCCAGCGCCCCTCCCAAGAACAGCCCTCTGGTTCGTCTGGGCAAGCTGATGGTCGATATCGATAAGAAGTCTCCCTTCAAGGCCGAGTTCCATCCCGTTGTCCGCGAGATGTTCGGCCGCCTGGGTCCCAATGCCAACTTTGGCATGAAGTATGTCTTCACCAATCTGTGGCTTTTCGGCCCCATCCTCAAGCGTGTTCTGGGCGGCCTGGTTCCCGTTGCCGATGCCATGCTGCGCACCACCTGCGCCTTCACCCGTGCCGAGGGTTCGACAGCCAACAACGTCATCCCCCGTGAAGCATCGGTCACTGCCAATCTGCGTTATGTTATCCACCAGCCCGGTGAGGAAAGCCTTGCAGTCCTTCGTGAACGCGCGGCAAAGTATGATATCGAAGTGGAAGACCTGGGCCGCAAAGAGCCCTGTCCTGCAGTCGATCACACCGCTGCACCCTTCAAGCTGCTGGAAGAGGTCTCGGCCGAGATCTATCCCGGCTATGATGTCGTTCCTTACTCCATGACCGGCGGCACAGATGCTCGTTTCTACGGCGAGATCTGTGACCACTGCCTGCGCTTTGCACCCATCGAGATCAACAATGCCCAGTTTGAAAGCATCCACAGCAATGATGAATGTCTGGACAGCGCAGCACTGCCCCCTGCCGTTGATTTCTACAAACGCATTCTGGAGATCTACTGTAGCCGATAAAAATCCATATCAAACAAGAAACCCCGATCCGTTTCGATGGATTGCATCTGTCAAGCAAAAGTAGACACTGTAAAAAAGCATAGCATTAGAAACCCAGTTCGGTCTTATACTGAACTGGGTTTTTATAGCCCAGAGCAGCTGCAGGCCGCCTGTTGTTAAAATAATATACATACTCATCCAGT
>JAFYOK010000254.1 GCA_017560175.1 Clostridia bacterium
ATCGAAGAAGGCACCCCCGTCATCGCTCTCGACTGCGATCCTGCCCTCCACGAGAAGCAGATCTCCAATATCAAGGCTGTCAAGGCACGCGGTGCCAAGGTTATCCTGATCACCAACCACGACTTTGAGATCGATGAGACCATGTGCGACCATGTTGTCAAGCTGCCTGCCTGCCCCTACTTCATGGCGGCATCTCTGGCCATCGTTCCCGCACAGTTCTACGCTTACTATGTCGGCGTATTCCGTGGCTGCGACATCGACAAGCCCAGAAACCTGGCAAAGTCGGTTACTGTTGAATAATCTGCAATAAAAAATCCGCCATACGGAGGGTCTGTGTCCTTAGGTTTACTTAGCTTTTGCTTGACACAGACCCTCGTTTTGGCTATACTAATCGTATATTTGAACCATTTTGCACCTTTTATCAGAAAGGATGGACATTTGAGGAATGACCCCTTCCACAGTACAAGAAGAGGAATTGATCAAAGCCAATGTCCAGCTGGTGCGCAGCTGTATCCGGCCCTATTTCCTGCAGGGCGGAGATTTTGACGATCTCTACCAGGAAGGGATGCTGGGGCTGCTTTCGGCCGTACGCAGTTACGACCCGAGCCGCAATGATTCATTTCAGGCCTATGCCGCTTTGTGCATCAAGCGCAGAGTGATCGATGCCGTCCGCAGAGACCGCACCCGTCAGGCACACGTGGAGCTGGAAGAAGCCCCTGTGGAGTCGCTGCTGGGCCTTTATTCCACAGGCCATACGGCCGACCCCGAAGCCAGTATTCTGGCAAGTGAGACCGCAAAAGAGATCAAACGCACTTTGTCCGGTATGTTATCTCCTTTTGAAGTTTCTGTCCTTGACCGATATCTTGAAGGCTATACAGCATCGGAGATCGCGGATCAGCTCCGCAGGAACCGAAAATCTGTCGACAATGCCATTCGGCGTGTGCGTCAGAAGCTGGCCGAGTATCTGTCTGCATCAAGCGACAACGGAAATCATCCGTTCGCATAAAATTATCCCCAGAGAGGGAAAAGAGAGGTAACTACCCATGTACGAAGACAAGACATTAGTTTGCAAGGAATGCGGCGCTGATTTCGTATTCACAGCAGGCGAGCAGGAGTTCTACGCAGAGCGCGGCTTCCAGAACGAGCCCCAGCGCTGCAAGTCCTGCAGAGACAAGAGAAAGATGGCTGTTAAGGGCCCCAAGGAGTACTTCACAGCTACATGCGCATCCTGCGGCAAGGAAGCTCGCGTTCCCTTCGAGCCCAAGAGCGACAGACCTGTCTACTGCAGCGAGTGCTTCGCTAAGATGAAGGACGCTCAGTAATTTTAGATCTATCTTTTTTGAGATATAACTAAAGCAGAAAAGCCCCATCGGATTTCCGATGGGGCTTTTTGTATATCCTGATTCTGTTTTATGCCTGGTAGACGATCTTGCCGCCAACCATGGTCATCTGAACCTTGATGTCCTTGATGGTGTCGGGGCAGACGGTGAAGATATCGTCGGACAGAACGGCCAGGTCGGCATAGTAGCCGGGCAGCAGGCGGCCCTTCTTGTCTTCTTCGAAGCTATTCCATGCACCATCGATGGTGTAGTGGTCGATGGCGGTCTCAACATCGACAGCCTCGCCGGGCAGCCAGCCTTCGGCAGGGAAGCCGGAGAGATCCTTGCGTGTAACAGCGCAGTAGATGTTGTCCATGGTCTTGAGATCCTCAACGGGAGCATCTGTGCCGTAGGAATTGTGGATGCCCAGCTTGTCCATGGTACCGAAAGCGTAAGAGGTGGAAGCCAGCTGTTCACCTACACGGTCGGCGGTGATGTGCATATCATAGTGGAGGAAGATGGGCTGGACCAGACCGGCAACCTGATTGTCGGCAAAACGCTGCAGCAGGGGCAGGTCGGTGATCTGGCAGTGGACGATGGCATGGCGCAGGGGATTGCCGTCGTGTTCCATCGACTTTTCGTAGGCATCGAGAACCATTTCGATGGCACGGTCGCCGATGGCGTGGATGGCGACCTGCATGCCGTTCTTCTTGGAAGCGGCCATGAAGGCATCCAGCTGTTCGGGTGTGACACACATGATGCCCTTGGTGCCGGCTTCATCTGCATAGTCATTGCGCATGAGGGCAGTGCGCGCGCCCAGAGAACCGTCACTCAGCAGCTTGAGGGGACCGATTTTGTTCATGGCTGTACCGAAGCCTGTGCGGAAACCATCGGCCATAAACTTCTCGTAACCCTCAACGGTGGAGAAGCCGACCTGCTGGTAGGTACGGACGGTGGCAGAACCATCGTCGACCAGCGACTGGTAGGCGTTCCAAACCATCTGATAGTTGTCTTCATACATGTCGTTGGTCTGGACAGAGGTAATGCCGTGGCTGGATGCATGGGCCATGGCAGCCTTGAGGATATCACGGGACTGCTGGTAGTCGGGGGCCAGGATCAGCTTCTGGATCATGCCCATGGCATGCTCCTTGAAGATACCGTTGGGCTGACCGTCGGCACCCAGCTCGAACTCGCCGCCCTCGATCTGAGGTGTGGAAGCGGTGATGCCGGCCATCTCGATGGCCTTGGTGTTGCAGGACAGCATGTGGCCGCAGGTACGGGTGATGATGATGGCATGCTCGGTAGAAACCTTGTCCAGGTCGAAGCGGTTGGGCATACGCTTTTCATCGGTGAAATAGTCGTGGTTCCAGCCGCGGCCGACAACGACAGAGCCGGGGGCAGGCTGGTGCTTTTCGATAAAGGCGCGGCTGCGGTCGATGACTTCCTGCATGGAGGTCGAGCCGAAGAGGCGGATGGCCAGCAGGGTCTTGCCGACGTTGTAGAGGTGCATGTGGGAGTCGATCAGACCGGGGATGACGGTCTTGCCGCCCAGATCGATCTGCTCGGCCCGGGCAGACATGGGCAGAACTTCTTCATTGGAGCCGACAGCCTTGACGACGCCGTCTTCGATGAGCAGCGCCTGAGCGTAGCGGCCCTTTTCCAGATAGATCTTACCGTTATAAAGAACGCTTGTGTTGTTTTCCATTGGGGTTCCCTCCAGTTGTTTTTATTCTGCTTTGATTATAGCATAAACAACAGAAGGAAGAAAGAGGGCGGCTTCCGCAGGGCAGGGATGTTGACCGTAAAAAAATCGTAAATAATGGGAAAAGGTGCAGAAAGTATATAAAAAATATGATACAATTCAATCAAAGATTTATGGATAAAACCTATTGCTTGATTGCAGGAATGGAATATAATAGTATCCGGAATCCACGCCCGGACATAAAGTGGATGGGATGGACAATAGGAAAGGAATTCCGATCATGGAAGAGAAAAAACTTTTATTGATCATAAACCCGGTTTCGGGCCGCATGAAGATGAGTACAGCCATGTTTGAGGTTGTAAAGGTCTTTTCCGATGCGGGATATCTGGTCACGGTCCGGATGACCCGTGGCCGCGGCGACGCCACAAAGATGATTCGTGATATGGGCAGCCAATATGACCGCGTGGTCATCTGCGGCGGCGATGGTACGCTGAATGAAGGTGTTGCCGGTCTGATCGAAAGCGGACTGGATCTGCCCATCGGTTATATCCCCTGCGGCACCACCAATGATTTTGCCGCCAGCCTGGGTCTGGAACGTGAAGATCTCAAGCGTGCTGCCGAACGCATTGTCAACGGCACACCGATGACCATCGACATCGGACAATTCAACGAACAGCGATTTTTCAGCTATATTGCTTCCTTTGGAGCTTTTACAGGTACTGCATATAATGTTCCCCAGGCCAGCAAAAATGCCCTGGGCTATCTGGCCTATGTACTGGAAGGGTTCCGCGATCTGCCCAACATCCGCCCCATCCGTGCGCAGGTCATTCTGGATGATGGCAAGGTGGTGGAAGACGAGTTTATTTTCGCCTCTGTCAGTAATGCCACCACCATCGGCGGTGTCGTTAAGCTGGCAGCTGAGAAAGTCAACTTCAGTGACGGCATTTTTGAGGTCATTCTGGTACGCTATCCCCATTCCCCTCTGGAGGTCAGCAAGGCGCTGCTGGCCCTGCAGACCGGCAAATATGAGGATACCTGTATCCGCTTTTTCCATGCCAGAAAGGTCCTTGTCGTTATGCCCAAGGCCGAGCCTTGGACGCTGGACGGCGAATATACCATGGGTGGCATCAGCACAAAGATCGAAGTTCTGCATCATGCTATCAAAGTTATGGTTTAAATATAGAGAAAGCACCTGCTGCGGCAGGTGCTTTTTTGTTGCCAGTCATTTGGTAAAATGATAAGATACTTCTATGGAGGGATCAATGATGAAGAAAATTATTCTGGCGCCCGATTCCTTTAAGGGCACCATACCTTCTTTGGATATATGTAATATTGCACGAGAAGCTGCTTTGCGCAACTTCCCCGATTGTGAGGTCATCAGTATTCCTGTGGCCGATGGTGGTGAAGGCACGGTCGATTCCATGCTGGCGGCAGCAGGCGGCGAAAAGATCCATGTCACCGTCAAAGGCCCCCGTATGAATGACATTGAGAGTTTCTATGGCCGTCTGCCTGATGGCAAAACGGCTGTTATTGAGATGGCGGCAGCTGCCGGTCTGCCCATGGTCAAGGGCAGCGAAAATCCCATGGATACCACCACGTATGGTGTAGGTATGCTCATCGATCATGCATTGAAGAACGGCGCTGTCAATATCCTGCTGGGTCTGGGCGGCAGCTGTACCAATGACGGCGGCTGCGGTGCGGCTGCGGCGTTGGGCGCACGCTTTATGGACAGCGACGGCAACGATTTCCTGCCCCGCGGCGGCGATCTTGTTCGTATTGCATCCATCGACCTTTCGGCGGTACAGAAGAAGCTGGAAGGGGTACGCATCCGCATCATGTGTGATGTCAACAATCCTCTGTGGGGTGAGAGCGGTGCTGCCTATGTGTTTGGCCCTCAGAAGGGTGCCGATCCCGAAGTGGTCGAATTCCTCGATCAGGGTCTGCGAGTATTGGGTGGCCTGCTGGAAGCCTTTCGTCCCGGCGTAGAGACCATGCCGGGTGCCGGTGCGGCCGGCGGCATGGGTGCAGGCATGTGCGCCATGCTGGGTGCCGAGTTGGTATCGGGCATCGACGGCGTATTGGACACCGTTGGCTTTGACGATCTGCTGGAAGGCTGCGATATGGTCTTTACAGGCGAAGGCCGCATCGACGGCCAGAGTCTGCGCGGCAAGGTCATCTTTGGTATCTGCCGCCGTGCCAAGGCTGCCGGAGTGCCGGTCTGTGCCATCGTCGGCGATGCCATGGACGAGCAGCTGGAAGAAGCGGTCGAACGCGGACTCTGTGCCGTATTCACCACCAACCGCCGCGCCATGGCATGGGATAAGGCCAAGCCCGATGCAAGAAAGTATCTGACCCATACGGTCAATAATCTCTTTGCCTTTGCAGCAGCGTTGAAAAAATAAAGAGGCATACGATGGAACAGAAAATATGGGAGATCGAAAGGATCACGGAAGATAACTATACTCTGTTTGAAGATATGATCTATTGGCGGCAGAACGGCATGGAGAGAGAACCTTCTCGTGAGCCTGTTCCGGAACAGATTCGAAAGGAACTGCGTGATCCTAATCTGTATGTCTATGCGGCCATGGAAGAAGGTCGATATATCGGTTGGATCTCTCTGGTTTATATTCCCAAGATCGGCAAATGGGGTGGCCATGGTCATGTCTATGTGGATGAACTGTGGGTCGCAGAGCAGTATCGCCGACAGGGCTGCGGAAAGGCTTTGATGAGCAAAGCCGATGAATTGAGAGACAAACTGAAAGCTGCAGGTATTCGCCTGTATGTCAATGTCAATAACCCGGGTGCGAAGATGTTATATGAGGGCTGCGGCTATCGGGAAGATGGTCGGGCCGACTTTATGGAAAAACAATGATGAAGACGTTATATCTGATCGGCGGAACCATGGGCGTGGGCAAGACCACCGTCTGCCGTCAGCTCAAACAGGATCTGCCCAACAGCGTATTTCTGGATGGCGACTGGTGCTGGGATGCCAGTCCTTTTCAGGTGACCGAAGAAACCAAGGCCATGGTGGAGGATAACATCTGCCATCTGCTCAATAATTTCCTGCATTGCTCGGTTTACGAGAATGTCATCTTCTGTTGGGTCATGCACCAGCAGAGCATCATCGATGGTATTCTGCAGAAGCTGGATACCCGGAACTGCCGGGTGCAGTCGATCTCTTTGATGGTCGATGAAGATACTCTGCGCCAGCGACTGATGAAAGATGTACAGCAGGGTACTCGTACCGCCGACGTCATTGACAGAAGCCTCCCACGTATTCCTATGTATCGTCAGCTGGATACCATCAAGATCGATACTGTCGGTAAGACGGTGCAGATGGTGGCAGATGAGATCATGAAACTGAAATAAGCAAAGAAAAACCGCCCTGTGCCAAGATTGGCATGGGGCGGTTGGTGTTTATGTAGGGAGAAATCAGACCATGGGACGGTCGACGGTGATGACGGCATAACAGGGGCCGTGCTCGTCCAGGACGGTGACTGCCTTTTCGATGGCGGCCGTTGCCTCCTTGGGGCTGAGACGGGAATCCAGCGGCAGGACGATGTCAAAAATCAGGTTGGTATGAGAAGGGCCGGTGACCATGCGGAAGTCGTGGATGGTGATGCCGCTGTCGATGGCCGAAGCCAGGCAGGCGACCTTCTGACGCATATCGGTGACCTTGGCGTTGTCACATTCGACGGGATCCATGTGGATGACAGCGGCGCAGCTGAACTTGTCGCCCAGTTCGCGTTCGATGTTGTCGATGGCATCGTGGAGCAGCAGGATATCGCCGCAGGCGCTGACCTCGGCGTGGAGGGAGATCATACAGCGGCCGGGGCCGTAGTCATGGACGAGAAGATCGTGGATGCCAAGGACTTCATCGTGCGCCATGACGGTCTCTTCGATGTTCCGGACGAACTCGGGATCGGGGGTAGTACCCAGCAGAGGGGTAATGGTATCGCGTGCAGCCTGCCAGCCTGCGCGGAGAATGACGGCAGCGACACAGATACCCAGCCAGCCGTCGATATTGATGCGGAGCAGAGTACCAACCACGGTGCCCAGCAGGACGGCCGAGGTGGCGATGGCATCACCAAGGCTGTCGGCAGCGGTGGCTTTCATGGAGACCGAACGGATGCGGTCGCCCAGTGTACGATTGAAGTGCCAAAGGAAGAGCTTTGCCAGAACCGAACCTACCAGAATGCAGCAGGAGAGCAGGCTGAACTCAACGGCGGTGGGATGGAGGATCTGGCCGATGGCATCACGACCCAACTCAAAGCCCATCAGCAGGATGACCATGGAGACAAAGAGGCCCGAAAGGTATTCGATACGGCCATGGCCGAAAGGATGATCGCGGTCGGGTTTCTGATCGGACAGTTTGAAACCGATGAGCGTGACCACCGAAGAAGCGGCATCCGACAGGTTGTTGAACGCATCGGCGGTGACGGCGATCGAGCCGCTGAGCAGACCGGCCAGGAACTTGCCGGCAAAAAGCAGGATATTCATACCGATGCCGACACCGCTGCCCAGCAGGCCGTAGCGCTGGCGGACTTTGGGGTCATCGGTATTTTGGAAATCACGGATGCAGAGACGGATAAGAAGGTCGGTCATAAGAATAATACCTCCTGGAATGTATTCTGAATTGAAAAAATGAAAGACTAACTATATAATAAAAGAAAAGAGGTGGATCACGCTGATCTGTTTGCAAGAGGTATCCAAAGTCTATCGGGAAAAGGGCAGCGCCTTATCGGTGGAAGCCCTCAGGGATATCACTTTTCGCGTGGCGCCGGGAGAGTTCCTGGCCGTTACCGGTGGTTCCGGCTCGGGAAAGACCACCTTGATGAACATTGTTGGTTGTCTGGACAGGCCCACATCGGGTACAGTCCGCATCGATGGTGAAGATCCGCTGCAGCTCAATGACCGGCGGCTCAGCCGACTGCGCAATGAGAAGATCGGATTTGTGTTTCAAGGCTTTAATCTGCTCAGCGGACGGACAGCCCTGGAGAATGTCATGCTCCCTCTGGCCTACCGTGGGATCGAACGTAAAGTGCGGCAGCAGATGGCGGTCGAAGCGCTGGAACAGGTGGGCTTGGGTGATCGACTGGATCACCGGCCGGGTCAGCTTTCGGGCGGACAGCAGCAGCGAGTGGCCATTGCCAGGGTCATTGCCTGCAAGACGCCCATCATACTGGCCGATGAACCCACAGGAAATCTCGATCCGCAGGCAGCCGCCAATATCATGGGGATCCTGCAAAACCTCAACAGGCAGGGTGTTACGATCCTGCTCATTACCCACGACCCTACCGTTGCCGCACAGGCAAAGTCCCGTGCTGTCATGCGGGAAGGTCGACTCTATCGTCAGCCCAACTGAAATAACGATCATTATGAGGATAACAGAAATGAACAGAAGAGACAAGCATAATTATTATCTCGATATCGCCCAGACCATTCTGGAGCGTGCGACCTGCCTGCGCAACAATGTCGGCGCCGTCATCGTTAAGAATGATGAGATCATTTCTACCGGCTATAACGGTGCGCCCCGTGGACGCGCCAACTGCTGTGACCTGGGCGTCTGCCGTCGTGAGCAGCTGGGTATTCCCCGTGGCCAGCGCTATGAGCTGTGCCGCAGCGTACATGCTGAGCAGAATGCCATCATTGCAGCACCCAGAGGTGAGATGATCGGCGCTACCCTCTATCTGGCCATGTGCAATTCCAAGACAGGTGCACTGGTTCCCGATGCCAGCCCCTGCAACATGTGCCGTCGTATGATTATCAATGCAGGCATCGAACGCGTCATTATCCGCAACACAGAGACGGAGTATACCATTCATAATGTCCAGGACTACATCGAGCAGGATGATACTCTGCCCGAGGATCAGCTGAAGGGCACATACTAACCCCACAAAATCTGCAGATTTTGCGGGGACCCCATGGTCATTAAATAGATTTTCGGGAAATCAATTCCCGAAAATCGAACGCGCCATTCTGCCGGTGCGCAGCGCAGAAGCGCTGTGAAGACTGGGGAGGAAATACTAACTATGTAAGCAGACTTTGAATGTCTGCTTTATGCCTCAGATTCCGTTGCGGTCATCGAAGAGCAGGGCGATGCACCACAGGCCGGCAATGCCGACCAGCGTGAAGATCAGGCGGCTGAACAGGGCATCCTGTCCGCCAAACAGCCAGCCGACGATGTCGAAGCGGAAAAGGCCGATGGAGCCCCAGTTGAGGGCGCCGATGATGGTGAGAAGCAATGCGGCTTTATTGAGCATGCTGTAACCTCCGGTTTGTCTGCGTTTTTAAATAAGAGAATGCGTGGGATATTTGCAGTTTGCCCCACAGTTCTCAAACTATACATGAAAGGATGGCTCCTATGGCTTATTGCGATCTGCATACCCATTCCTATTACTCTTTTGATGGAAAGATCCATCCTTTCGACCTGTGCGCCGAGGCGTGCAGACACGGTCTCTTTGGCGTGGCTATGAGTGAGCATTATGATTTCTACGCCGATGATTCCTTTATTTACTATAGTCTTTTTGCCGAAGGCCGAGATCCCATGCTGGCTCGCATGCGCAGTCTCTATGGCGATCGTCTGAAGATCTGGAAGGGCATCGAGTTGGGTCAGCCCCATTACAATCTCAAGAGCTATCGTGAGCTCATGCGTGATCTGAAATGTGATCTGATTATTGGCTCTATTCACGATCTTCCGCCCAAGGAGAATATTTACAGGATCGACTACCGCAGCCAGGCCGACTGCGACAGAGTCTTTGAATGTTACTTTGCCGAAATGGCCAAGATGATCGAGCTTTGCGATTTTGATATTCTGGCCCATCTGGATTATCCCGTCCGTGTTATGGGTGGTGCTTTTGAATATGCACCCGAACTGCAGCGCTACGAAAGCCTCATTCGTCCCATTCTGCGCACCTGCGCCGAGCGTGAGATCGCGCTGGAGGTCAATACGGCCGGTCTGCACAAGTGGCAGAAGCGTCCCGGTCCGGCCATCTGGGTATTGGAGGCTTATAAGGCTTATGGCGGTCAGCGGATCACCATGGGCAGTGATGCCCACCGCATCGAACATGTGGCAAGAGGATTCGACTGGGCGGCCGATATGATCCGCGAAGCAGGATTTGACCATATTACTTATTTTGAAGAACGCAGACCCAAGTTTATCCGGATCTGATGTGAATACGAAGCAGGAGGAACGGTTATGGACCGACTGAAAAGAGAAGCCTATGGCAAGATCAATCTGATGCTCAACATCTCGGGTGTTCGTGCCGATGGCTATCATACATTGGAGACCATCATGCAGACCGTCGGTCTGTATGATATGATCGAGGTCGTTAAGACAGAAGAAAAGGGCATCCGCCTGACCTGCGATCTGCCTTATATCCCCACAGATGAGCGCAACATTGCTTATAAGGCGGCGGAGAAATTTATCGAGCGCACAGGGTATGCGGGCGGTCTGGAGATCCATATCGAAAAGACCATCCCTGTGGGCGGCGGTATGGCCGGCGGCAGCACCAATGCGGCGGCTGTCCTTAATATGCTCAATGAGATGTGCGGATTTCCCATTTCAGAAAGCGAACTGGAGGCCATTGCACTGACGTTGGGTGCCGATGTTCCTTTCTGTCTCAAGCGAGGAACCTATCTCTGTGAAGGTATCGGCGAGGTCATGACCCGTCTGCCCGACCTTCCCAAATGCTATATCGTTGTCTGTAAGCCTCGTGCATCGGTGTCCAGTAAGAATGCTTATGGGGTCTATGACCAGTATGCCCATCCGCAGCACTACGATCACACCCGTATGATCGATGGTTTACATAAGCGCGATATTCATGCAGTTGCCGGAGCCATGGGCAATTCTTTCGAAGCGCCTATCGGCGAGCTGTGTCCTGAGATCCTGGAGATCAAGCAGAAGATGCTGGAGATGGGTGCGCTCAATGCAGCCATGACCGGTTCGGGTTCGGTGGTTTTTGGTATCTTTGATGATGTCGATGAGGCCCATCGTGCGAAGAATGCGCTTCGCGCCGAACGGTATCGTACATACTGCGTTAAACCCATTAAAAAGTAGGAAAATTGAATAAACAGAAAAACACCTGCCGATACTTTGGATACAAACCAAGATATCGGAGGTGTTTTATTTATGTATACATATAATGATAAGGAATACAGATGGATGGCAGCGGTGGCCTGTGGCATACTGTTGGCTGTTGTGGTCTGCTGTATACAGGCGAAGGCACAGAGGGAGTTAAGTGATAAGCTGTTGCGTCTGCATGTGGTGGCACATTCAGATGATGAAGCTGACCAGACCGTCAAACTGAAAGTGCGAGATGCCGTTTTAGATTGTGAGATCAGCCGTGTACCGACACCGGAAGAGATGCGCCGGGTGCAGAAGGCTTCGGAAAGATGCCTGCGTCAGTATGGTTTTGAGGAAGCGGTACAGGTATCTTATCAGCGAATGTATTTTGAAACACGGGAGTACGAGAACTTTGCCTTGCCGGCCGGATATTATAATGCTCTGTGTGTGACCATCGGAGAAGGGCAGGGGAAGAATTGGTGGTGTGTTGTTTATCCTTCCTTGTGTACAGATCTGGCTCAGGCAGAGGGAGAATTAACTGAGGATGAGATGTCGCTGATCAAAAAAGATGGAAAAAAGTTTTTGATCCGTTTTAAAGTTTTTGAAATGATATCGGCATTTTCGCATGGAATCTCCAAAGAGATTTGATTGAAATGCAACTATATATTGTGGTATAATAAATAAATATGCACCAAATATATTTTCGACAAAAACTTTCAAAAAAACTTGAAAAAAGGTGTTGACATTATGGTAGGGGTGTGTTATTATAACTGAGCGCTAAGGAGAGCGGCCACTGAGAGACACGAAAGAGTCGGTCAGCGAGGAGCTTGATGAGAGAGCGGAAGACTGAAATAAACGGTCAGAAAAAAGCACTTTGTAAATTAAACAACACCAAGAACAGACAAAACCCTGAGATTTATTTGAGGTTTGAAAAAAGTACTTTTCAAACAGTAAAGATTAAATAAAAGTCAGATTAAGCTTTTATAAATGGTTTTAGCTGTCGAAAGACAGTTATAATACAAT
>JAFYOK010000255.1 GCA_017560175.1 Clostridia bacterium
AAGGGCGTTGTTTCTCTCCGCGGCAAGATGATCGACGCGCCCATCGTTACCCGCGCTATGCAGGTCATCGAAATGGAAAAGGCAATCTTCGGAGGTATAGAAGACGATGAGTAAGTTACTGAATTCCATCAATGAAGCCGTACAGCAGGTTGGTCTGAAGGATGGCATGACCATCTCCTTCCACCATCACATGCGCAACGGTGACTTTGTCCTCAATATGGTCCTGGAAGCCGTTGCCGAGCTGGGCATCAAGGATCTGACCGTCAATGCAAGCTCGGTCTTTGATGTACACGAGCCCATCATCGGCCACGTCAAGAACGGCGTTGTCACCGGTATCGAGTGCAACTACATGGGCGGTAAGGTCGGCAAGGCCATCTGCGAAGGTCTGATGGAAAAACCCGTCATCTTCCGCACCCACGGCGGCCGTCCCTCCGATATGGAAAAGGGCACATCCCACATCGATGTCGCCTTCATCGCTGCTCCCACAGCCGACAACATGGGCAACTGCACAGGTAAGTACGGCAAGTCGGCCTGCGGCTCCATGGGCTATGCTTTTGCCGATGCCTACAATGCCGATAAGGTCGTTGTCATCACCGACAACCTGGTTCCCTATCCCCTGGTCGACTACTCCATCGCCGAGATTTATGTCGATTACGTCGTAGAAGTCGAGCAGATCGGCAATCCTGCCGGTATCGTTTCGGGTACCACCAAGATCACCCGTGACCCCGTTGGCCTCAAGATGGCCGACTATGCTGCCAAGGTCATCGAAGCATCCGGCCTGCTCAAGGACGGCTTCTCCTTCCAGACCGGTGCAGGCGGTGCAACTCTGGCCACTGCAAAGTATGTCCAGGACATCATGCTGGCCAAGGGCATCAAGGGCAGCTACGGCATGGGCGGTATCACCAAGTACATGGTAGAAATGCTCAACAACGGCTGCTTCCAGGCTCTGCTGGACGTTCAGTGCTTCGACCTGGATGCTGTCCAGTCGATCCGTGAGAACCCCAAGCACATGGAAGTCACCGCTACCCATTACGCCGGTGTCAGCGGCAAGAGCGCTGCTGTCGACAGCCTGGACGTCGTCCTGCTGGGTGCTACCCAGGTCGACCTCGACTTCGGCGTCAATGTCCATACCGACTCCAACGGCTATATCATGGGCGGTTCGGGCGGCCACAGCGATACCGCTGCCGGTGCCAAGATGACCATGATCATCGCTCCCCTGGTTCGCGCCCGTCTGCCTCTGGTCGTCGAGAAGTGCCTCTGCACATCGACTCCCGGCTCGACTGTTGACGTTGTTGTCACACAGCGCGGTATCGCCGTCAACACCAAGTACGGCAAGAACCAGGAACTGAAGGAAGCCCTCAAGAAGGCCAAGCTGCCCGTCGTCGAGATCGAAGACCTCAAGCACATGGCCGAAGAGATCGCCGGCACACCCAAGCCTGTCCAGCTGACCGACAAGGTCGTCGCTCATGTTATGTATAGAGATGGCACCCTGCTGGATACAATTAAGGCTGTTAAGTAAATCCAGAAAAACTGGGCGACGACCTCTTCGCCGGGTCGTCCGGCGTTGATTTTCATGTGATTCACTCGCTGAAAATCTATCAAATATCTATGGGGCCCCTATAAAATCTCAAGATTTTATGGGGAACGTCGCTCACGTTATTTACAGAGACGGTACTCTGCTGGATACAATTAAAGCGGTTAAGTAAAATATCATCTGCTATAGAAAAGAGGAAGACTCCGGTCTTCCTCTTTTTGTCTTGTTGGGGTATAATGAAAATAGCCTTCCCCTCGGGGAAGGTGTCACCTGTCAAGGTGACGGATGAGGGCGGCCATTTGGCCGTATTGAATTAGGCCCTAACGTTCCCACTCATCCACCGCTAAAGCGGTCCCCCTTCCCTCAAGGGAAGGCTTGAAAGGAGATCTCACCATGGATTATGGTTTTTACGAAGAATACGGCACCCCGTTCAGCGGACGCAAGCTGCGAAAACTGCGTGAGTTCCTGCAGAGTGCCGAGCTCGATTATGATGAACAGATCGAATATACCGTCAATCTCACCGATAACGAAGGCACTATCGTAGCCACCGGTTCGGTACACAACAATGTCCTCAAGTGCATTGCCGTTTCCGACAAACATCAGGGTATGGGACTTTCTGCTCGTATTCTGACCGCCCTGCTCAACTATGCCGCCCGGCAGGGACGCGACCACCTCTTCCTGTTTACCAAGCCCAAGAATGCCGCTATGTTCGGCGACCTTGGCTTTTATAAGATCCTGGAGACCGATACCATCCTGCTGATGGAAAACAAGCGCGGTGGCATTGAAAAGTACGTGGTTTCCCTGGAGCGTCCTGCCAACGAAGGCGGCACCGTGGGTGCCATCATTGCCAACTGCAACCCCTTTACTTTAGGCCACCGCTGGCTGATCGAAGAAGCCGCTTCCAAGGTCGATACCCTCCACCTCTTCATCCTGTCGGAGGACAAGAGTACATTCCCGGCCGATGTACGCTATGAACTGGCCAAGGCAGGTACAGCCGACCTCCCCAATGTCATCCTGCACCGCACATCCGACTATCTGATCTCCTCAGCCGTTTTCCCCACCTATTTTATCAAGGACAAAGCCAAAGCTGCCGATGCCAACTGTGAGCTGGACATCCGTATTTTCGGTCAGTATTTTGCAAAGGCTCTGGGCATCACCAAGCGCTTTGTCGGCACCGAGCCTTTCTGCCCGGTCACCAATGCCTACAACAGTGCCATGACCCGTCTGCTTCCCGAATACGGTGTAGAGCTGGTGCAGCTGCCCCGCAAGGAGATGGAAGGCCGTGCCGTCAGCGCTTCCTATGTACGCGCCTGCATGGCCCAGAATGACCTGTGCGCCATCAATGCAGTCGTACCGCAAACTACCTATGATTACATCGTCAGCCCGGCAGGACGCGCCCTGGCCGAAAAGCTGGCATCCCAGGCAGAAGTGTAAGTATATTTATTATCATGGCTCTATGATCCGCGCCCTTCGTTCATAAACGAAGGGCGTTTTTATATGACCTTAAACAAATCTTAATGCTTCCAATCCTTTTATCTTCAACTGTCCTCTGCTACAATAAAACCACAAAGGAGAGGAATTGCTTATGTATAACATTCTGATCTGCGATGATGAACAGGATATCCGTGCTGCTCTGCGTATCTATCTCTCGCAGGAAATTTACCATATCATCGAAGCTGAAAACGGCAGACAGGCTGTGGAAATCGCTCAGACTACTGAATTGCATCTGGCACTGATGGACATTATGATGCCCGAAATGGATGGTCTGCAGGCCATGGAAATCATCCGTATCACCCACAACTTTCCTATTCTGCTGCTGACCGCCAAAAGTGAAGACCATGACAAAATCGCCGGCCTCAATCTTGGCGCCGATGATTATATCACAAAACCTTTTAATCCGCTGGAAGTGCAGGCTCGTGTCCGTTCTCATCTGCGCCGCTATACCAATTTAGGCGGCATGAGCAAGCCCAAACCTTCCACCTTGACCGTAGGCAGCATCGAACTGGATGATGAACAGAAGCTGGTTTCGGTAGATGGTGAGCCTGTGGCACTGACCCCAATGGAATATGACATCCTCAAGCTGCTCATGGAAAGTCCCGGACGGGTATATTCCTCTGCCCAGATCTATAGCATCGTCTGCAACGAAAACGGATTCGGATCAGAAAGTGCAGTCGCTGTGCATATCCGTCATTTGCGTGAAAAGATAGAGATCAATCCCTCCGAGCCTCGTTACCTCAAAGTGGTCTGGGGCCGCGGCTATAAGATGGAAAGGGTGTAACCTATGAAAACACGTGCTACAGAAAACCTTCTCCTCAAGGCAACTGCTGTATTTCTCTTTTTCTTTGCGATTATCGGTCTGGAGCTAAGTATCCTCGGTATTGTCAGTTGTGAAGCCTTAGGTATTTACGATGTTCAATGGTTGGGCGAAGACCTGCCCGATGCCGTAACACTTCACACCTTGCTCATTACCTGGAAAAGTCGTCTGCCCTATACGGCTTTTCTATCTGCAACAATAACCGCTGTTACTTTGGTCTATCTTTGCTGCGCTGCAGGGCATCAACCCGAAAAACCGGGAATTACCTTCAACCTCCAGGATCGTATCCCTTATGATCTTTATCTCATTCTCATCTTCGGTGCAATTTGGCTGATCGGTGCAATGGGGATTCTGATTGCCGATGAAGGACGTCATATCGGCAATCTCTATTTTCATATCGTTGCCTACGCCCTGTTGGGCGGCAGTCTTGCACTTGTGCTTCTTGCTCTATTGCTGACAACAGTCACCCGTCTCAAAGCCGGTCGGATGTGGCGCAATACACTGGTCTGGCGTACCTCCGTCCTCTGTTTTCGGTTGCTCACAGCCTGTGTAAAGGGACTTCTGACCGTCTTTTGTCTGTTCCGCATAGAATGGCGTGTACTGTTGATTTCTTCGCTCTACGGCCTTCTACTGTCTCTGCTTCTCCTGGAAGGCGCATCAGATGGTCTTGCCTTCCTCCTGGCTGTAGGTCTGCTGCTGGGCGGCATCACGGCCCTTTGTCTGCTGTCCAACCGCCTGCATATTCTTTTTGAAGATGCCCATGCTCTTGCCGCCGGAAATCTCAGCCACAGTATAGATACCGATCGACTTTTCGGAGATTTACGACGACATGGTGAAGATCTTAATTCTATCGCCGATGGTCTAAATATCGCCGTTGAACAGCGTCTGCGTTCCGAACGTTTGAAAACTGAGTTAATCACCAACGTTTCCCATGATATAAAAACACCGTTGACCTCCATCATCAATTATGTCGATTTGCTCCAGAAAGAGCCGCTGGAAGGCAAAGCCCGTGAATATACCCAAACCCTCGAACGCCATACTAACCGGCTTAAAAAGCTGACCGAAGATCTTGTAGAAGCATCGAAGGCTGCAACCGGAAATATCAAAGTTGAACTGCTCCCTATGGATGTCTGCGAACTGCTTCATCAAGCCGTTGGAGAATACAGCGAGCGATTGGCGGCTTCATCCATTGAACCAATCGTCATTCTGCCTGCCGACGCGCCATACATTCTTGCCGATGGTCATCTGATCTGGCGTGTATTGGAGAATCTGCTCAGCAACGCCGCCAAATATGCCCAACCCGGTACACGCCTCTATATCAGCTTATTGGAGGAAGAGAAAAATATATCCCTCGAGATGAAGAACATCTCCCATGTACCATTGGGTATCACTCCTGATGAACTGATGGAACGCTTCGTTCGAGGTGACAGTTCTCGACATACTGAGGGTAGTGGTTTGGGTCTCAATATTGCAAAAAGTCTGACTGAATTGCAGGGTGCAGCATTTGACTTATCCATTGACGGTGATCTCTTCAAAGTCACCCTGACCTTCGATCGTTTAACCTACGGGCATAAAGCAACAAATATGGAATAAACATGAGCCGCAGAAATCTGCGGCTCTTCCCCTATCCTCTTGACATCGCCCTCCACCCATGCTACACTATAATTAACAATTAAGTTAAATGTTAATTGACCATCACGAAAGGAGGTTTCCCCTTTGGCTCTGCAAGACACCATGAAGGCTCTGGCCGACCCCATCCGCCGCGAGATCCTCGATCTCCTTAAAGCCGGACGGCTTTCGGCCGGCGAGATCGGCAGTCACTTTGATGTGACAGCTGCTGCCATTTCCCGCCATCTGTCGGTTTTAAAGGATGCCGACCTCATCCGCGACACCCGTGAGGGGAAATATATCTATTACGAACTCAACGCATCGGTCCTGGAAGAGATCCTACTGTGGATCTCCTCGCTGAAAGGAGAGCAATAAACCATGTTTACCAAGTATAAGAAACAACTGATCCTTTCTTCCCTGCTCATTCTGCTGCCCTGCCTCATCGGCCTTGTGCTTTGGAATCAGCTGCCTGCCACAATGACCACCCACTGGGGTGTCGACGGTGTTGCCGATGGCCGGAGCGGCAAAGCCTTTACTGTTTTTGTGCTGCCCCTCGACCTGTTGGCCGGACATTGGTTCTGCCTGTGGTGGAC
>JAFYOK010000256.1 GCA_017560175.1 Clostridia bacterium
ATGCTTAACATTCTGGATATCCAGACCAAGCTGGTCGAGGCCGCTCTGCCCTCGGGCTATGAGCGCCCCTGCGGCGAACTGCTGGCCGAGCTGACTCGCCCCTACTGCGATGAGATGTGGTTCACCCCCACAGGCAGCCTGGTCTGCCACAAGAAGGGCACCGGCAAAAAGCTGATGTTTGCCGCCCACATGGACATCATCGGCCTGATCGTCACCAATATCAGCGATAAGGGCTATATTTCCTTCACCAACATCGGCGGTCACAATCCTTCCGCCCTCATCCATACCACCGTCCGCTTTGCCAATGGCATCCGCGGTGTCATCAAGCTGAAGAACCAGGGCGACTGGGCCGAGAAGCCTGCCGCTTCCATCACCCTGCCCGACCTCTACATCGATATCGCAGCTACCTCTCGCGAGGAAGCCGAGGCGATGGTCGCTGTCGGTGATCTGGCCATGTTCGACAGCAAGCCTGCTCTCGTAGGCGACAACTGCCTCATGGGTCCCTACTGCGATGACCTCTGCTCCTGCATCGTTCTGCTGATGGCGATGGAGCAGCTGGGTGAGACCACCAGCGACCTCTACTTTGTCTTTACCGTACAGGAAGAAGTCGGCCTCAAGGGTGCCATCACCTCCACCGCCTGCATCGAGCCTCATTTCGGCATTGCCATTGACGTCTGCCCCACCGGCGACGATCCCAGCGCCGGCATGGATATTCCCGTTGCTGTCGGCAAGGGTCCCACCGTCAAGATCAAGGACATGAGCGTTATCTGCTCTCCCAAGATAGTCGCCTTCATGCAGGTCACTGCCGAAGAGAACGGCATCCCCTACCAGAACGAGATCATTCTGGGCGGCGGCACCGACACCGCAGGCATCATGCACACCGGTAAGGGTGCGCAGGCCGGCTGCATGTCCATCCCCTGCCGCAACATCCACTCGCCCTGCGAGCTGGTCTCCATCCGCGATATGGAAAACGGCGCAAAGCTGATCGCAGCCTGCGCTATGGCTACACTGTAAGGAGGGCAACATCATGTTTGATATTTTAACACTGCAGAAGCAGCTGGTCGAAAAGGCCCTCCCCTCCGGTTTCGAGCAGGGTGTCGGCGCATACCTTGGCGAACTGGCCAAGCCCTTCGTCGATGAAGTCTACACCGACGCACTGGGCAATGTCATCTGCCACAAGAAGGGCGAAGGCAAGAAGATCATGCTGACCGCCCACATGGACCTGATCGGTTTCATGGTCACCTATATCGACGAAAAGGGCTATATCCGCTTCGAGCCCATCGGCGGCCACAATCCCGTTTTCATCCACCGTACCCCCGTCATGTGCAAGAAGGCCGACGGCTCGGTGGTCAGAGGTGTTCTCATGGGCGAAAAGTGGGGCAAGACTTCCCAGAAGCACGTTGCCGACGTTCGTCCCGTTGACCTCTACATCGATTGCGGCATGAACAGCCGCGAAGTTGCAGAGCAGTCGATCTCCATCGGCGATGTCTTTGTTTTCGACAACGAGACCATCCAGCAGGGTGATAAGATCCTGACCCCCTATGCCGATGACCTGGTCGCCTGCATCGTTCTGCTCAAGACCATGGAGCAGCTGCAGAGCAGCCCCTACGATGTCTACTTCGTCTTTACCGTACAGGAAGAAGTCGGTCTCCGCGGTGCAGGTACAGCCGCTTACGGTGTCCATCCCTACATGGGCATCGCTGTTGACGTCTGCGGCACCGGCGACACACCTTCGGCGCCCATCTACTCGGCCGTCAAGCTGGGTGCAGGCCCCACCGTCAAGATCAAGGACGGTTCTCTGGTCTGCAATCCCCAGGTCGTCCAGTTCCTGCGTGCCGCTGCCGAGCGTGAAGGCATCGTCTACCAGGATGAGATCCTGCTGTCGGGCGGTACCGATGCAGGTGCTATCCAGCGCACCCACGGCGGCATCCTGTCGGGCGGCGTTTCCATCCCCACCCGCAATGTCCATTCTCCCCGTGAGATCTACAGCATGAGCGACGTCGAAGGCGCAGCTAAGCTGCTGGCCGCCGCACTGAGCGAATAAGGGCTATAACATCATCTTTTAAATGGCGTGAGATTCTTCGACAGCGCACTTCGTGCTTGCTCAGAATGACATCCTTGTCGCCTTGTCATCCCGAGCGCCAGTCGAGGGATCTCACACCGAGCTTCATACCCTTACTGTATTACATTTCAGAAAGAAAGAAACACACCACATGAGCTTTGAGTTTTCCACAGAGCTTCTCGATCTGGCCAAGCAGGCGGAGGCACAGGCTGCTCTCCGCTTTGCCGCCATCGATGAAGTTGCTTTTATCAACACACAGAAGGTTCTTTCGGCCTTTGTCAACCACCGTGTATCGGATACCTACTTTGCCGGCACCACCGGCTACGGCTATGACGATCAGGGCCGCGACAAGCTGGAAGAGATCTATGCCGAAGTCTTCGGTGCCGAGGCCGCTCTGGTTCGCACCGGCTTTGTCAACGGTTCCCACGCCCTGGCCTGCGGTATGTTCGCCTGTGTCACCACCGGCGACACCATGCTGTCGGTCACAGGCAATGTCTACGACACCCTTCAGACGGTCACCGGCCAGCACGGTAAGCTGGGCGGCACCTTTGCCGACTACAACATCGGCTTCGAGACCGTCGATATGAAGGACGGTCTGCCCGATCTGGAAGCCATCCGTGTCCGCGCAGCACAGCCCCACATCAAGGCGGTCTACATCCAGCGCAGCCGTGGTTATGCCATCCGTCATACCCTGTCCATCGACGAGATCGCCGAGGTCTGCAAGGTTGTCCGCGAGGTCAACCCCGAGGCCGTCATCATGGTCGACAACTGCTACGGTGAGTTCTGCGACACCCGCGAACCCACACAGGTCGGTGCCGACATCATCGCAGGCTCTCTCATCAAGAACCCCGGCGGCGGCCTGGCCCCCACCGGCGGCTATATTGCCGGCCGTAAAGATCTGGTCGAGCGTGCAGCCTTCCGTCTGACCCTGCCCGGTATCGGCGGCGAGTGCGGCTCCACCAACGGCATGAACCGTTCCCTCTATCAGGGCTTCTTCATGGCCCCCCATATCACTGCCCAGGCCCTCAAGACCGCTGCTTTCTGCTCGGCACTGATGGGTATTCTGGGTTATGATGTCAGCCCCGTCGGCGACCGTTCGGGCCTCGACATTATCCACACCGTCAACTTCGGCGCTCCCGAAAAACTGCTGGCCTTCTGCCGCGGCATCCAGGCCGGTTCCCCCGTTGACTCCTACGTCACTCCCGAAGCATGGGCAATGCCCGGCTATGACGATCCCGTTGTCATGGCTGCCGGCGCCTTCATTCAGGGCTCCTCCATCGAGCTGTCCTGCGACGGCCCCATGCGTCCCCCCTATGCTGCCTTCATTCAGGGCGGCCTGACCTACGAAAGCGGCAAGCTGGGCATCCTGTCGGCTGTCCGTGAGCTGCTGCGTATCGAGCGCAGCTAAGCGTTTCCCCCACTCTATATTTTTGAGAGGTTCGATATATTATGGAAGTCCTTCTGGAAGAAATCATCGAACAATGTGCCCCGTATAAAGCGCTGGGCAAACCTGCCAGCTATATCCCCGAGCTGGCCAAGGGTGATGTCAACGACCTGGGTATGTATGTCATCCTGAACAACGGACAGACCTTCAAGGCCGGCGACTACAAGAAGCCCTTTACCATCCAGTCGGTCGTCAAGCCCATCCTGCTGCTTCTGGCGCTGATGGACAACGGCCTGGATAAGGTTCGCGAAAAGATCGGTGTTGAGGCCACAGGCAAGCCTTTTGATGCCATCAACGTCACCGATCAGAGCCTGCAGAACCAGCACATCAATCCCATGGTCAACATGGGTGCTATCGCCATGTGCACGCTGATCAGCGGCGCCACCTACGAAGAACGCTTCCAGCGTCTGCTGGAGCTGACCCGTAAGCTGGCCGGCAACAACGAGATCGAGCTGGATGAAGCCGTTTACCTTTCGGAAAAGCGTACCGGCAACAAGAATCGCGCGCTGGCCTATCTGCTCAAGTCCTACGGTCTGATCGAAGACGATGATGTAGAGTCGGTCCTCGACTGCTACTTCAAGGCCTGCTCCATCAAGGTCACCTGCAAGGACCTGGCCCGTATCGCCTATGTCTTCTCCAGCCATGGCAAGATGCCCATCAGCGATGAGCGCATCTTCCCTGCTGAGTTTGCCCACTTCGTCAATGCCGTTCTGGTCACCTGCGGCATGTACGACGGTTCGGGCGACTTTGCCGTCCGTGTCGGTGTTCCTGCCAAGAGCGGTGTCGGCGGCGGTATCATGGCTGTCGTTCCCACCCGTATGGGCATCGGCATCTTCTCCCCCGGCCTGGACGAAAAAGGCAACAGCCTTGCCGGTATCAAGGCCCTGGAGCAGCTCAGCCGCAAGATGTATTTAAGTATTTTCTAATAACTGGGTGCGAAAACACTTCCTTGGTTTTCGCATCCCAAAAAAGTTCCGCACTGCGGTGCGGTTTCGCGGCAGCCTTGCGAGGTTGCTCGCGGGTTACTGTGTTTTTCCCCGGCGCATGTCCGTGGAAAAACAGATCTGTTAAATGCCAACAGCCTGTCCACACCATGTGGACAGGCTGTTTTTTAGGCTTCCTATAAACGCAA
>JAFYOK010000257.1 GCA_017560175.1 Clostridia bacterium
GATCAGTGTGCCGTCCATGATGGCCTTGGGATAGACGGTCTTGGGGTCGGACAGCATGACAACGTCGATGCCGTAGGGCATACCGGGCTTGCCCATGTTGTATACGGCCTCGGAGGCCCACTTGAAGCCCGCAATATCGATATCGCCGCCGATGTAGGAAGGCATAGACATGCAGAAAGATGTCCAGTTTTCCAGGTCGGGCATACCCAGCATGGTCTTGGGGGGATTGATGACCTGGCCTTCGCCGATCATCTTAAAGGTCTTTTCGGTGACCTCGAGGATCATCTTCATATCGAGCAGACCGGCTGCAACAACGTCTTCCTGCTTGAGGAACAGAATCTCGGGTTTGGGATTGCACATAGTGGGGATCTCCTTATATTTTCACATTTTATATTCTTCAGCTTAGTGGCTTTCGACCACTTCTATATCATACGCTCTCTTCATATAATAGTCAAGCATAAATATTCAAATATGCTCATAAATATTTATATGTTGAGTGCAATACAAAAAGCCGCCCCGAAATGGGACGGCTTTCACTTTCATTTTCTTATACCCACAGAGGATTGTCCCACAGCATGAGCTTCTGACCAATGCCCTTTTCCAGCGCATTGAGATAGAGCTGATGGGCGATGGCGATGTCGACGGCACCGACACCGAGGGTGGCGCAGACGCACAGCTCGTCTTCGCTTTCACGACCGGGCTTGAGACCTGCGGCCAGCTGAGGCAGCGTGGTGCACATCTCTTCTTCCAGCTTACCGGCAACATGGGTCTTATGGATAATAGAGCCGGTGATATGGGAAAGTTGGCTCCAGTTGTCGATGATCTTCTTATCGGCCTTGAGCAGGATCTCCTCTTCGATCTCGTGGGGCGCCATCTGGATGACAGTAGCATTGGGCTTGACCCACTCAGCTTTGAGGAAAGGCTTGGTGGCTGTGGTCATGGTGACGATCAGATTAGCCTGCTTGGCAGCCGCTTCGGTGTCACCGCAGGGTACGACATTATACTTGCCTTCATATTCCTTGGCGATGCCCTCTGCCTTGGCCATATTCAGGTCACAGAGCAGGATCTTCTCAATGGAAGGTACCGACTCCATAATGGCCGAAACCATGGTGCGGCCGATAACGCCGGCACCGACCAGGCAGGCCACCTTGGTGTTCTTGGAAGCGATATATTTGGCAGCGACACCGGCAGCAGCCGAAGTACGCATGGCAGTAATGAGGGTAGCGTCCATGATGGCCTTGGGATAAACGGTCAGAGGATCGCTCAGAACGGTCAGGTCAACGCCCAGAGGCATACCGGGCTGTGTAATATTAAAACGAGACTCCGAAGCCCATTTAAAGCCTGCAACATTGATATCGCCGCCGATGTAGGAAGGCATGGACATACAGAAAGACTGCATATTCTCTTCATCGGGCATCGCCAGCTGGATCTTGGAGGGATTGATGACCTTACCCTCGGCAATCATCTTGAAGGTCTTTTCTGTGGCTTCAAGAATCATCTTCATATCGAGCAGACCGGCTGCGATAACATCTTCCTGCTTGAGGAACAGGATCTCGGGCTTGTATCCGGACATGGCATTTGTCTCCTTTATATCTTTAATATTTTGTATACATACAGGCGGCTCTTTGCCGTATCTATATCATACTCCCCATCTCCGCCGCCGTCAAGCATAAATATCCATTTTTACTCATAAATATTTGAACATTGACTTCATCTATACTTTGAGATTTAATAGAGAGTAGGAAAATGATATAAAGAGAGGTATTTCCATCCATGCGTAAGTTTCTTGCAAAGCTCATCGAGCCGCCCAGGGATCATATTCCCCTTGAGCGGCAGATGTTTTCCAACCTTGACCTAAAAAAACTCATTGTTCCCCTGATTTTCGAGCAGGTTCTCGTCATGATGGTCGGTATGGTGGGCACCATGATGGTCTCCTATGCCGGCGAAGCTGCCATGTCGGGTGTATCTTTATCCGACATGATCAACAACGTCTTCCAGTATGTCTTCAGCGCCCTGGCCACCGGCGGCACCATTGTTGTTTCCCAGTATATCGGCAGCGGTGACATGGAAAAGGGCAAGCGATCGGCCAGCCAGCTGGTTATGATCACCATTCTGATTTCCACCCTTTTCCTTGGCGGCACCCTTATCGGCAACCGCCCCCTGCTTTCTCTGCTTTTCGGCAAGATCGAAGCCGATGTTATGGATGCAGCGCTCACCTATCTGGTCATCACCGCCTTCTCCTATCCCTTCATTGCCGCTTACAATGCCTTTGCCGCCCTCTTCCGCGCCATGGGCCATTCCAAAATCAACATGAAGGTCTCCCTGCTGATGAATGTCATCAATGTCATCTGCAACTTTATCGGTGTCTTTATGATGGGCGGCGGTGCAGCTGCCGTCGGTATTTCGGCCCTCATTGCCCGTGCATCGGCTGCCGTTATTCTGGGTGTCCTGCTGCTTGACCGCAAAAAGTACGCCATCTCCATTTCCATCCGCGAGGTCTTCTCGTGGAATGGCGAACTGCTCCGCAAGATCCTCGGTATCGCCATTCCCAGTGGCGTTGAAAGCGGTCTGTTTCAGGTCTGCCGTGTTGCCCTCACCTCTTTCATTGCCACCTTTGGCACAGCACAGATCGCCGCCAACGGTGTTGCCGTTTCCATCGACAACATCAACACCATCATCAACGGTGCTGTCTCGCTGGCCATCCCCACCGTCATCGGCCGCTGTGTCGGTGCAGGTGACTACGACCAGGCTTCCTACTATACCAAGAAGATGTGCCTCATGGCCCAGTTTGGTTCCATCCTGCTGACCATCGGTGTTGTCACCGCTCTGCCCACCATCCTCAATCTCTACGAACTGTCCCCCGAAGCCTACCGATATGCCCGCACCCTCGTCCTCATCCATTCCTTCTGGTCGGTGGCACTGGGTACATCCTGCGGCCCCCTGCCCACCATGCTGCGCGCCGCCGGTGATGTAAAGTACACCATGACCGTCGCCTGCTTCGCTCTGGTTTTTGGTCGTCTGGCCTTCTCTTACCTCTTTGCCATGGTCCTCGGTATGGGTATCATCGGTATGTGGTGGGCTATGCCGGTCCATTGGAGCATCAACTCCATCGGCAGCTATATCCGCTTCCGCAACGGCAAGTGGAAGACCAAGCGCATTGTCTGATTTCCATTTCACTTAATATTATAAATAAAGAAAGGATTTTCTTCCTATGGGCAAATTATTCGCAAAGCTCATCGAGCCGCCCCGGGATCATATTCCCCTTGAGCGGCAGATGTTCTCCAATCTCGATCTCAAAAAGCTGATCGTCCCCCTCATCATCGAACAGGTCCTCGTTATGATGGTCGGTATGGTGGGCACCATGATGGTTTCCCATGCCGGTGAAGCCGATATGGCAGGCGTCTCCCTGTCGGATATGGTCAACGGTGTTTTCCAGTATGTCTTCAGCGCCCTGGCCACCGGCGGCACCATCGTTGTTTCCCAGTACATCGGCAGCGGCGATACGGAAAAGGGCCGCAAATCTGCCAGCCAGCTGGTCATGATCACCACCCTGCTGTCGGGTATCTTTCTGGGTGCCATGCTGTTGGGCAACCGTGCGCTGCTTTCCCTCTTCTTCGGTCAGATCGAAGCCGATGTTATGGATGCCGCTCTGGTCTACCTGATCATTACCGCCTTCTCCTATCCCTTCATGGCGGCTTACAATGCCTTCGCGGCGTTGTTCCGCGCCATGGGCCATTCCAAGATCAACATGAAGGTCTCCCTGCTGATGAACGTCATCAATGTCGTCTGTAACTTCATCGGCGTCTTCATGCTGGGCGGCGGCGCAGCAGCCGTCGGTATCTCGGCGCTGATTTCCCGTATCGCAGCCGCAGCCATTCTGGGCGTTATGCTGCTCGACCGCAAGAAGTACTCCATCTCCATCTCTATCCGTGAAGTCTTCTCGTGGAATGGCCAGCTGCTCCGCAAGATTCTGGGCATTGCCATCCCCAGCGGTGTCGAAAGCGGACTTTTTCAGGTCTGTCGTGTTGCCCTCACCTCTATCATCGCCACCTTTGGCACAGCACAGATCGCCGCCAACGGCGTTGCTGTTTCCATCGATAACATCAATACCATCGTCAACTCGGCGGTATCCCTGGCCATCCCTGCCGTTATCGGCCGCTGTGTCGGTGCAGGTGACTACGCACAGGCCAAGTATTATGCCAAGAAAATGCTGCTCATCGCCCAGTTCGGCTCTATTCTGCTGGTTGCCGGTGTCATGCTCTCCCTCTCCCCTGTTCTCAGCCTCTATGAGCTTTCCGAAGAAGCCCGCTGGTATGCCTACGTCCTCGTTATGATGCACGGCACATGGACCATCCTGCTGGGCACATCCTCCGGCCCCCTGCCCACCGTTCTGCGTGCA
>JAFYOK010000258.1 GCA_017560175.1 Clostridia bacterium
CACAGGGAAGGCTTCTTGGCTTAGTAGCTGCCTCAAAAGACTCCTTTTGAAAGGAACTGTCACCGTAGGTGACTGAGGATTGGAGCCTTCCCCCCCATGGGGAAGGTGTCACCGAACGGTGACGGATGAGGGCGGCCGTTAGGCCGTATAGGATATTACAGGCTTGCGCCCATGTCGAAGGCCTTCTGCTTATAGGCTTCGAGGTCATAATCCTCGCGGCCTGTGCGTGCGACCAGGAGGACACCCTTATCGTTCCAATGGAGTCTCTTGAGGATGACATTGTTGTAGAAGGAAACGGCTTCATCGGAGCAGTCGGCATCGCCGCCCGAAACGAAGATGGCAGCGGTATCCTTGGCCTTGAAGCGGCCGGCAACATAGAGGGCAAACATACGGTCAATGACGGCCTTGGTCTGGGCGCTGATGTGCCAGAAATAAATGGGGGAAGCCAGTACGATCATGTCGGCCTTTTCGATCTCATCATAGAGGGGGATCATATCGTCCTTCTGGCTGCAGGGGCCGTTCTTATAGCACTGCATACAATGGATGCAGCCATTGACCTTCTTACCGGCAACACGGAACTTGGTGACAGTATGACCCTTTGTGGCAGCACCTGCGATGAAAGCATCACACATCATATCGGTATTCTGGCCAACGCGGGGAGAACCATCGATCACGAGAATATGCATAAGAGTACCTCCGTAAATTATAGTTGATACCAGTATACTGTATTTTATTACTGTGGTCAAGCGATTCGGTTTCCCTTGACTTTCGCGAAATGTAAAGGTATAGTGGAGATAGTACGATTTAATACATTGCATAGGTATATTGCCGAAAGGAGATCGTTATGGAAAAGCTGTACGGACATGAATATATGAAGGTGGGCTGCAACTGTGCCCAGTCGACCCTGCTGGAGCTGGCCGAAACTGCAGGCCTCACAAAGGAAGAAGCCATGAAGATGGCCTGCCCCTTTGGCGGCGGCTGCCGTGCCGGTGAAGTCTGCGGTGCTGTGGTTGGTGCTCTGCTGGCGCTGGGTCAGGTCTGCGGCAATACCGATTGGGAAGACAAGGAGACACGCCAGAAGGCCGATGCTCTGGCCATCGAGTTCAACCAGAAGTTTAAGGCAAAGTTCGGCAAGATGACCTGCCGTGATCTGCTGGGCATCGATACCTCCACCCCCGAAGGTAAGCAGAAGTTCCACGATAACCCCGAATACAAAGAAAAGATCTGCTTCCCCATGGTCGACTGGGCTGCCGAGACCATGAAAGAAATGCTGGCTGCACAGAAATAAAGCCGAACGGCGCTTCTGCGCCGCGCCGCCAATGCGGCGTTGATTTTGAGCCGATTCATTCGGCCAAAATCTATGCAATTCTGTGGGGTCCCCGGAAAATCGAAGATTTTTTGGGGCAAAGATCTGTTTCCCCATGGTCGATTGGGCTGCCGAAACCATGAAGGAAATGCTGGCCGAGCAGAAATAACAATTTAATCATCTATAAAAAAGAAGGTGTAAACCAAATGGGTCTGGGTATTTACAAACAGATGAAGCGCCGCATGGAAGCGGAGCTTGCCCTTGAGGACAAAAATACCGTGCTCATCATGGCAGAGGCTGTTTTTGCCGCCTTTGTCCTTCAGCTGACCAACCCCTTTTATCAGCTTTTTGCTTCGGCCATGGGTGCCGATGAGGTCGCCATTGGTCTGATCTCGTCGCTGCCGGCTTTCTGTGCCCTCTTTGTACTGCTGCCTGCATCGCTGATGATGGACAGAGTCAAAGAAAAGAAGAAGTTCCTGATGACCGCCATCACGGTCTGTGGTGTCATCCTGCCGTTGGTGGCTCTGTCGCCCTTCCTGGGTGACCGTGGTTACTGGTTCTTTATCATCGGCATTTCGGTATGGAATGCCCCTTATATCTGCTATACCGTTGCATGGCAGAGCTATTTCTCCGACCTTTATCCGCCCACCAACCGCGCCCTGCCTTATTCCAGAAGGCAGATGGTCTATAATGCCGTGCCCATCTTTACGCTGCTGGCCTGTGGCCTGCTGCTCAGCTATGGCTGTAAGACACTGGAAAGCAAGATTCTGGCCTATCAGATCTTCTTCTTCCTGGCTTTTGGTGCTGCCCTGCTGCAGCGCAGAATGATCGCACGCACCGAGCTGCCTCCCTATATCAAGACACCCGAAGGCTCCAAGCAGTCGGTGGGGCAGCTAGCCAAGGACTTCCTTGGTGCCGTCAAAGCACTCAAGCAGCATCCGAAGTTCTGTATCTTCCTGGTATTGCTCTTCTGCTTCTATTTCTCGTGGCAGATCGCCTGGCCCATGTTCTTCCTCTTCCTGGTCACAGAGAGCGGATTCAATGAGGTCAGCAAGAGTATTTTTGATATTGCTTCCTATGTGTCACTCACCATGACATCCACATGGTGGGGCAAACGCATCGACAAGAACGGTGTCCGCGGATCGACCATCCTCGGTATGTTGGGCTGCGCCGTTACTCCGGCTTTTACGGTCGCCACCACCAATTTCTGGGTCATTCTGGCCGCCTACATCTTCAGCGGTGCCACAGCACCCGGTTTCCAGCTGGGTCTCTTCAATGACATGCTGGAGAATCTGCCCGAAGAGAATAAGTCGCTTTATATCGGCATCTATAATTTGGTCATGCAGATCTCCAACTTTGTCGCACCCCTCTGCGGCGTTGCCCTCTATACCCGTATCGGTTCGGTTTCCACCATGCGTGTGGCTTCGGTTCTGCGTTTTGCTGCCGCCATGCTCTTTGCCATCCGTTTCCTGGCAGGCAAGGTCAAGAAGAATAAGGCCAATGTATAATCGCCCTCAAGGCCGCTCCGTTTGGAGCGGCCTTTTTCCATAGATTTGTATAGCAGAACAAGAGAAAATAAAAGTGTATATTTGTGCAAATTGGTGGACAACTGGAAAAAAAGGGGAGGAGGAAAATTGATGAAAGGATATGAAATGGAATTAACTTGAAAAAATAAAGCGAAAAAATATCGAAAATAAGACTTGTAAAGCAGGAAATATGTGCAAAACGACAAAAATCGAAAAGCATTTTTGTTTTAATTGAAAGGCTGTTTTATTTGTAGTATAATTTAGGTGAATTCGTAAGGCGCAAAAGCGCATGAAGGAGCTGTCGATATGCCTATGTTTTTCCGATGGATCAACAATGACTGTATCAAGACAAGGGGCTTCTGCGGCCATTTTGCGTCCGAACTGAATATTGAAAGATAAAGAAGCACCCAATTTTTGGGTGCTTTTGGCTTTTTGCCGAAAAACAGAGTAACAACGGCAAAGGAAAGGATGAAAATATGAAGAAAGTTATCATCGTCATGGGTTCTGACAGCGACCTCCAGGTCATGGAAGGCGCTGTACGCACACTCCGCAAGTTCGGTGTTCCCTTCGATGTACGCATCGTATCGGCCCACAGAACACCCTCTGCTGCCGAGGAACTGTCCAAGACAGCCGAGGAGAGAGGCTATGGCCTGATCATTGCTGCAGCCGGTAAGGCCGCACATCTGGCCGGCGTCATGGCCGCCAACACCATCCTGCCTGTCATCGGTGTTCCCATCAAGTCCAGCTTTATGGACGGTATGGACAGCCTGCTGTCGACCGTACAGATGCCTGCCGGTATCCCCGTCGCCACAGTAGCCGTCAATGGTGCCGAGAACGCCGCTCTGCTGGCCGTTCAGATCCTGGCCGGCAGCGAACCTCAGCTGGCCGAAGCTATGCGCCAGTATAAGGTCGAAATGGAAAAGAAGGTCCTGGAGAAGGATGAAAATATCAGAAATCAGTATAGTGCGCCTTCGGAGGCCAATGTATGATGGAGGTATAAGCGATGGGCGGATTTTTTGGTATCGCTTCAAAGCAGCAATGTAACTATGATTTGTACTACGGCGTCGACTACCATTCCCACTTAGGCACACGCCGCGGCGGTATGGCCATGTATGATCGTGAGATCGGCTTCCAGAGACAGATCCACAACATCGAAAACTCGCCTTTCCGCACCAAGTTTGAAAAAGACGTCGATGAGATGCGCGGCTGTATTGGTATCGCCTGTATCTCCGATTTTGAACCCCAGCCTCTGCTGGTCCGCAGCCATCTGGGCAGCTTTGCCCTCTGCACGGTCGGTAAGATCAACAACGAGGATGCGCTGGCTGAGCTGGTCCTCAACAAGAACCACCACTATCTGGAGCTGAGCGGCGGCAAGATCAACCCCACCGAGCTGGTCGCTTCCCTCATCAACGAGGAGAACACCATCGCCGAGGGTATCCGTTTTGCCCAGCGCATGATCGACGGCTCTATGTCCATGCTGGTACTGACCAAGGATTGCCTCTATGCGGCGCGCGACTTCTATGGCCGTCTGCCCGTTCTGATCGGTAAGAATGATGACGGTTATGCCGTTTCCATCGAGAGCTTTGCTTACGAGAAAGCCGGCTTTGACCATTATCGTGATCTCGGCCCCGGCGAGATCGTCCGCATCACAGCCGAAGGCATCGAGCAGATGCAGGCGACCGATCGCAAGAAGCGCATCTGTTCCTTCCTGTGGACCTACTACGGCTATCCCAACTCCCATTATGAGGGTGTTACCGTAGAAACCATGCGTTATAAGTGCGGCGAGATCCTGGCCGACTATGATATGCAGGAAGGCATCGCCCGCACCGTCGACTATGTTGCCGGTGTTCCCGACAGCGGTACACCCAATGCCATCGGTTATGCCAACCGTACCGGCATCCCCTTTGCAAGACCCTTTATCAAATATACCCCCACATGGGCGCGCTCTTTCATGCCCACCAGCCAGAAGCAGCGCAACCTGATCGCCAATAAAAAGCAGATCCCCATCAAGAATCTCATCGAAGGCAAGAAGCTGCTCTTCATCGACGACTCCATCGTTCGCGGCACCCAGCTGCGCGAGACGGTCGACTTCCTCTACCGCAACGGTGCCAAGGAAGTTCACATCCGCTCGGCCTGCCCTCCCATCATGTTCGGCTGTAAGTACCTCAACTTCTCCCGATCCAAGAACGAGCTGGAGCTGATCACCCGCCGTAAAGTTCTGGAACTGGAAGGCGAGAAGGGCATGATGTACCTCGATCAGTACGGCGATTTCTCCACCGACCGCGGCAAGGCCATGGTCAAGGCCATTGAGGAAGAGATGAAGTTCTCCTCTCTGCGCTTCCAGTCGCTGTGGGGCGTTACCAGCTCCATCGGCCTCGATCCCGAAGACCTCTGCACCTATTGCTGGTCGGGTAAAGAATAAACAAGAAACGATGTAAGGGGCGGTCATTCCCCCTTTTTGAAAACTGTATTTGAAAGGAATTAAATCTTATGAGCCACAACGATAGCCATAGCGCAAGCTACGCAGCCGCCGGCGTTGATATCACAGCCGGTTACGAAGGCGTCAAGCTGATGAAGAAGCATGTCATGCGTACCATGACAGAAGGTGTTGTTTCCGATATCGGCGGCTTCGGCGGCCTGTTCATGCCCAATCTGAAGGGCATGGAAGAGCCCGTTCTGGTCTCCGGTACCGACGGTGTCGGCACCAAGCAGCGCATCGCACAGATTATGGACAAGCACGACACCGTTGGCATCGACTGCGTTGCCATGTGTGTCAACGATATCGTCTGCTGCGGCGCTAAGCCCATTTTCTTCCTCGACTATATCGCCATTGGCAAGAACATCCCCGAAAAGGTCGCTACACTGGTCTCCGGCGTTGCCGAAGGCTGCGTCCAGTCGGGCTGCGCTCTGATCGGCGGCGAGACCGCTGAACATCCCGGCACCATGGCTGCCGATGACTACGACTTTGCCGGCTTTGCTGTCGGTATCGTCGACAAGAAGGACATCATCGATCAGAACAAGATGCAGGAAGGCGATGTCATCATCGCTATGCCTTCTTCCGGCTGCCATTCCAACGGCTACTCCCTGGTCCGCAAGGTCTTCGACGTTGAGAACTGCGACCTGAACAAGCACTACGACTGCCTGGGCAAGACTCTGGGTGAAGCTCTGCTGGAGCCCACCATCATCTACGTCAAGCCCGCTTTGGCTGCCATCGAGGCTGCCGAAGTTCACGGCATCAGCCACATCACCGGCGGTGGCTTCTATGAGAACCTGCCCAGATGTATCCCCGAAGGCCTGTGCGCAAAGATCAAGAAGGATGACATCAAGGTCCATCCCGTCTTTACTCTGCTGCAGGAGACCGGCAACATTCCTGAGCGCGACATGTACAACACCTACAACATGGGCGTTGGCATGGCAATGATCGTTACAAAGGAGACCGCAGACAAGGCCATTGCTGCTCTGAAGGACAACGGCGTTGACGCTTATGTCATCGGCGAGATCGTCAAGTGCGGCGAAGACGGCAAGCAGGTCGAGTTATGGTAAAGATCGCGGTATTCGTATCGGGCGGCGGTACCAACCTGCAGGCCCTGATCGACTGCTGGAAGGAGAAGGGACTGGGCGGCGGTGAGATCACAGCCGTTGTCTCTTCCAAGAAGAGCGCCTATGCGCTGGAGCGTGCAGCCAATGCAGGCATCCCCGGCTACTTTGTTTCGGGCAAGGGTCTTTCGGTAGACGAGTACAGCCGGAAGCTGGATGAACTGCTGGAAGAGAAGATCCGGCCCGACCTGATCGTTCTGGCCGGCTTCCTCAAGATCTTCAGCGCCGACTTCTGCAAGAAGTACAGCGGCCGCATCATCAATGTCCATCCTTCGCTCATCCCCGCCTTCTGCGGTGATGGCATGTATGGCCTCCATGTTCATGAAGCGGCGCTGGAAAAGGGCGTTAAGGTCAGCGGTGCCACCGTACATTTTGTCGATGCTGTCACCGACGGCGGCCCCATCATTCTGCAGAAGGCCGTCGAGGTCAAGCAGGATGACACCCCCGAGATGCTCCAGCAGCGCATCATGGAGCAGTGTGAATGGCATCTGCTGCCCCAGGCAGTTACCCTCTTCAGCCAGGGTAAGCTGCACATCGAAGGCAACCACGTTATCATCAAGGATTAAATATACAGGAGAACAACCATGCAGGTTATGAAAATGCAGCAGCTCCTCACAGAGCATGCCTATCCCGGCCGCGGCATCGTTCTGGGCCGCAGCAAGGACAATACAAAGGCAGTCATTGCCTACTTCATCATGGGCCGCAGCGAGAACAGCCGCAACCGCATCTTTGAAGTTACCGAAGACGGCATCCGCACCAAGGCTTTCGACGAGAGCAAGATGGTCGATCCTTCCCTCATCATCTATCATCCCGTCCGCGAGCTGAATGGCGATACCATCGTCACCAACGGCGACCAGACAGATACCGTCCGCGACGGTCTGCTGGCCGGCAAGAGCTACATCGAAGCTCTCCGCACCCGCTGCTTTGAGCCCGATCCCCCCAACTACACCCCCAGAATTTCCGGCGTCCTGCTGAAGGACGGCAGCTACGCTCTGTCTATCCTCAAGAGCCTGGACGGCAACCCCGACTGCAACAAGCGTTTCTTCTACGAGTACGATAATCCTCAGCCCGGCATGGGCCACTTCATCCACACCTATCAGGCAAACCTCGATCCTCTGCCTTCCTTCGAAGGCGAGCCCAGAACCGTTGAGATCGACGGCAATGCGCAGGAACTGGCCGAAATGCTGTGGAGCCATCTGAACGCCGACAACAAGGTCTCCCTCTTCGTTCGCACCATCGATCTGAAGACCGGTGAAACCGAAACCATCATCAAAAATAAGCATCAGTAATCCGACCGAACAGGGTCAAGGAGATAGAGAACTATGAATGAACTCGAACTGAAATATGGCTGTAACCCCAACCAGAAGCCTGCCCGCATCTTTATGGGCGAGGGCGAACTGCCCCTGCAGGTTCTGTCCGGCCGTCCCGGCTACATCAACTTCATGGATGCCCTGAACAGCTGGCAGCTGGTCAAGGCGCTGAAGGAAGCTACAGGCAAGCCTGCCGCTGCATCCTTCAAGCACGTCAGCCCCGCCGGTGTCGCTCTGGGCACCGATGAACTGACCGAAGTTGAGCAGAAGATCTACTTCGTTCCCGGCGGCATGAGCCCCATTGCCAACGCCTATGCCCGTGCACGCGGTTCCGACCGTCTGTGCTCCTACGGTGACTGGGCAGCTCTGTCCGATATCTGCGACGAAGATACAGCCAAGCTGCTGAACAAGGAAGTTTCCGACGGCGTTATCGCTCCCGGCTAC
>JAFYOK010000024.1 GCA_017560175.1 Clostridia bacterium
CGGGGCTCGATCATAGCGACGGCCTTCTTCTCGTCGATCATGCCCTCGTCGACCAGGTCGCAGGCGATCTTCAGAGCAGCAGCAGCGGTACGCTTGCCGTTACGGGTCTGCAGCATGTAGAGCTTGCCGTTCTCAACGGTGAACTCCATGTCCTGCATGTCGCGATAGTGGTTCTCCAGAGTCTTGCAGACCTGCTCGAACTGAGCGAAAGCCTCGGGGAACTTCTCAGCCATCTGAGAGATGGGCATGGGAGTACGAACGCCGGCAACGACGTCCTCGCCCTGAGCGTTGGTCAGGAACTCGCCGAACAGCTTCTTCTCGCCGGTAGCGGGGTTACGGGTGAAAGCAACGCCGGTGCCGCAGTCGTCACCCATGTTGCCGAAGGCCATGGACTGAACGTTAACGGCAGTACCCCAGGAATAGGGGATATCGTTGTCGCGGCGATAGACGTTTGCGCGGGGGTTATCCCAGCTGCGGAAGACGGCCTTGACGGCGCCCATCAGCTGCTCCTTGGGATCGGAGGGGAAGTCAACACCGATCTTAGCCTTGTACTCAGCCTTGAACTGCTCAGCCAGGTTCTTCAGGTCTTCAGCTGTCAGGTCGATATCGAGCTTGATGCCCTTCTCTTCCTTCATCTTGTCGATCAGCTGCTCGAAGTACTTCTTACCGACTTCCATAACGACGTCGGAGTACATCTGGATGAAACGGCGATAGCAGTCGTAAGCCCAGCGAGCGTTGCCGGACTTCTTAGCCAGTGTCTCAACAACAGTGTCGTTCAGACCCAGGTTCAGGATTGTGTCCATCATACCGGGCATGGAAGCGCGAGCACCGGAACGAACGGAGACCAGCAGGGGGTTCTCCAGATCGCCGAACTTCTTGCCGGTGATTTCTTCCATCTTTGTGATGTTTTCCATGATTTCAGCCATGATATCATCGTTGATCTTACGGCCGTCCTCATAGTACTTTGTGCAGGCTTCAGTTGTGATTGTGAAGCCCTGGGGAACGGGCATGCCGATGTGTGTCATCTCAGCCAGGTTAGCACCCTTGCCGCCCAGCAGTTCACGCATCGAAGCATTGCCTTCTTTAAACAGGTAAACAAACTTGCCCATTTTGTTCATGCTCCTTTATCAGAATAATAATTTTACGCGCCACAAAAGGCATGTCCTATGTTTTCATTGGACAAGCCTTCCGTATACCGGGTGAAGCAAACTCCCCGGATTTAATTCATTATAACAGAATTGTCTGGGCTTTGCACCCCTTATTTGCAAAAAAAATCTCGCTTTTTTCTGTTTTTATAAAAACACACCCTGCAACCTCGGCCAAAACGCGCAGAAGGGTGCCTATCCCCATAGGCACCCTTCTGCATTTCCCTTTATTTCCTTATTCCTGGACTGTGCAGATCTGCACAGCCTGTATAACGCAAGACGCCGTCTGAAACACGGAACGCCCTGAATCTCAAAAATCATCTGTCCTATCATACCATGAAGCATCGTCGTTTTCAATGATAAATCTGTTTTTATTTATCAAATCTATCTATAAAACAGCGACAAGTTTTATATAGTTCATCTCCTTTCCGCCGCTTGCCTGCCCATGTATGCTGTGCTAAAATGGAGGTAAATATTTCTATAGGGGAGGTTTCTGCAATATGAAACTCAAAAAAGGCGCCTACAGCTACCTGCTTATGCTGGGTCACATGTGCGCCGACATCAGCGGCGGTGCCCTGCCCGCCATCCTGCCCTTTCTGATCGCAGAAAAGGGCGTTACTTATGCAGCGGCTGCCGGTCTGACCTTTGCGCTCAGCTCGGTCGGCTCCATCATCCAGCCTGTTTTCGGTTCCATGGCCGATAAAACATCCCGTCCCTGGCTCATGTCGCTGGGTATCTTCATGTCGGGCTGCGGCATTTCCATGCTGGGCTTCCTCGACAGCTACTGGGCGATGTTTATCGCCGTTACCTTCACCGGTATCGGTTCGGCCCTCTTCCATCCCGATGGTGGTCGTATGGCCAACTATGTCGGCGGCGAAAAGAAGGGTAAGAGCCTCAGCCTCTTCTCGGTCGGCGGTAATATGGGCGGCTTTGTCGGCCCTGTCCTGGCCGTCTGGGGTATGACCTATTTCGGCGGCCTCAAGGGTACTGCCGTCCTGGCCGTTCCTGCCTTCACCATGGCCTTCTTCATGCTGACCCAGAACCGCAACCTGGGCGACTTTGCTGCCGAAGGCACACAGAAGACCAAGGCTGCCATTGCTGCAGGTCAGAAGGACGACTGGGGTGCCTTCGCCAAGCTGACCGGCGTTGTCTTCCTCCGTTCCACCATCGGCGTTGGCATGAGCACCTTCCTGCCCATGTTCTGGATGAGCGTCCTCATGCAGAGCGAAGCCACCTCCGGCTCCATCACATCCATCCTGTCCCTGTCGGGTGCCATCGCTACTCTGATCGGCGGCCGTCTGGCCGATAAGTATGGTTTCAACAAGACCATCCGCACCGGTCTGACCCTGCTGATCCCCTGCCTGTTCATCGTTTCCATGTCCCGCTCGGTTCTCTTCTCGACCTTCATGCTGATCCCCACCGCCATGTCCCTCAACCTGGCTTTCAGCCCCTCGGTCGCACTGGGTCAGAAGTTCGTTCCCAACCACATCGGTCTGGCTTCGGGCATCACCATGGGTCTGGCTTCCAGCTTCGGCGGTATGGTTTCTCCTCTGCTGGGTAAGGTTGCAGACGCACACGGCGTTCCCACCGTTCTGTACATCGTCATCGGCCTGGCCGTTGTCGCTGCCATCGCTTCCTACTTTGTCCCCGACGCGCCTGAGCAGGTTGCAGTTGAGGCATAAGTAAAGATTGCTCTTTCGGCATAAAGGCCGCCCTTATACAAGGGCGGCCTTTTTTGTATGTGAA
>JAFYOK010000259.1 GCA_017560175.1 Clostridia bacterium
ATGAGAAACTGGTGATCGATACTTATGTAATCATGCCTAACCATATCCATCTGCTTCTTGGTCTGCTTGAACCCGAAGCGGGAGGGGCAAGCCCCTCCCCTACAATACCGGATATAGTCCGGGTACTTAAATCTATGACTACGCGACGAGCGAAGCTGGGTTCTGGTATTTTCCAACGTTCTTATCACGATCATATTGTTCGTGGAGAAAAGGATTATAAAAAGATACAAGAATATATCGAAAATAATCCGGGAAGATGGATAGATGATCGCTATTTCTCTCAATAAAATCATATTCAATATGAGAAAGTGAAGATAAATGCCATCTGATCAGATTTTTACCCAAAAAGTACCCTATAGTGTCGAAGCGGAGCAGGCGGTCATCGGTTCCATGCTGATCGACCCCAAATGTGTACCGGCGGTCATCGAGGTGGTCAGCGAGAGCGACTTCTATATCGAGACCAACCGCATCATCTTTGAGACCATCTCCTATATGTTCACTGCGGGTACCATCATCGACCCGGTCACCGTCATTGATGAGATGAAGGTGATGGGCTATAAGCAGCAGGCCAACCGCGATTACTTCATCCAGCTCATTGAAACAACGCCCACATCGGCCAATGTTCTGGAATATTGTAAGATCATTCGCGGCAAGTCGATGCTGCGTGAGCTGCAGGATATCTCTGCCGAGATCACCCAGCTGACCCAGGATGAGCAGGAAGATCCCCAGACCATCGCCGAACTGGCCGAGCAGAAGATCTACTCGGTTCGTCAGGGCCGTGAAGTCAAGGGCCTGACCTCCATCCGTACCGCCATTGCCGAGGTGTTCAACCACCTGGACGAGATGAGCAAACATCCCGGCCAGCTGCCCGGCCTGCCCACAGGCTTCGGCGACCTCGACCGCATGATCGGCGGCCTCAATAAATCCGACCTTATCCTGATGGCATCCCGTCCCGGTATGGGTAAGACCTCCATCGCGCTGAATATGGCGCGTGCAGCCATCAAGGATACCAATAAGATCTGTGTCATCTTCCAGCTCGAAATGTCCAGTATGCAGCTGGCCATGCGTCTGCTGTCGGGTGAAGCACTCATCGACAACAAGAAGCTGCGTATGGGCAACCTGCAGGATGCCGACTGGGAACGCATTGCCGGTGCATCCACCAGCCTGACCAACAGCCGCATCATGATCGATGACAATTCGGGCATCACCGTTTCCGAAATGAAGGCCAAGTGCCGCCGCCTGGGCAGCGAACTGGGCCTCATCGTTGTCGACTACCTGCAGCTGATGCACAGCGGTAAGCGCAACGACAACCGTGTACAGGAGGTCGCCGAGATCTCCCGTTCCCTCAAAATCATGGCCAAGGAACTCAACGTTCCCGTCCTGTGTCTGTCTCAGCTGTCCCGAGGCCCCGAAAGCCGTACCGACAAGCGTCCCATGCTGTCCGACCTTCGTGAATCGGGCTCCATCGAGCAGGATGCCGATATCGTTCTCTTCATCTTCCGTCCCGACTACTATGCCGATGCCAAGCCGGAGGAAAAGAATCTGGCTGAGATCATCATTGCCAAGAATCGTCATGGCGAAGTCGGCAAGGTTGAGCTGCAGTGGGAAGGTCAGTTTACAACTTTCCGCAGCCGCGAGACCCGCTATACCGAGCCAGGAAGATAGCCTTGCCGACTTTATCGCCGCCGGTTAGAATGGCGGCGTCGATTTCCGGGCAATTTATTTGCCGGAAATCTATTAGATATTATGGGGTCCCTGCGAAATGGAACATTTCGTGGGGAAACGGCAAGGTCGAGCTGCAGTGGGAAGGTCAGTTTACAACTTTCCGCTCAAGAGAAACCAGATATACCGAGCCGGGAAGATAAAGCACCTGTGGTGCAGGTGCAATGAAATATTCGCTTTGCGAATGTGAAATCCGCAGCACGGATGAAATCCATTCCTGCGGAATGGGTGAAATATTTGCCTGCGGCAAATGTTATGGTGCCTGCGGCGCATGGAATAAATAGCACCAATTTTATATCAGGCGAAAATCATTGTGCAGGAACTTCACAAATGATCAATATCAATAAAAAACTGCTCCCAAGGGGTGGCCGTGTGCTGGCTGCCCTTTCGGGAGGTGCCGATTCGGTCTGCCTGCTCCATCAGCTGTACAGTCTGCGTCATGAACTGGGGCTGACCGTTATTGCGGCACACTATTCCCATGGCATCCGCACCGAATGTGCTGCGGATGAAGAAGAATTTGTCCACAACCTGTGTGAAAATCTTGGGATCGAATACCATATCGGACGAGGCGATGTTCCCACCTATGCCGGGGAACATGGCATGGGCCTTGAAGAAGCTGCGCGCACACTGCGTTATGGCTTTCTTTATGATCTGGCCGAACAGCTGGAGTGTGAGGTCATTGCCGTTGCCCACAATCGGGAAGACAGCGCCGAAACCGTACTGTTTAATCTGACCCGTGGTGCAGGACTTTCGGGCCTTGCCGGTATTCCTGCCGTCAATGACCGTGTGGTTCGACCCCTGTTGGGGATCTCCAGAAAGGAGATCGAGGCCTACAATGAAAAGCATGGCCTTGCATGGCTGACCGATGAAAGCAATGCCGATATCGCCTTCAGCCGTAACCGCATCCGCCATGAGGTGCTGCCTCATCTGCGGCAGATCAATCCCGATGCCGATGCCGCCATCTGCCGTGCTGCCGATCGACTGGCGCAGACGCAGGACTTCATCCTGCAGTCGGCACTGCAGCTGCTCAGCTGTGATCGTCAGTTGGGCCGTATCGACCGCCGTTTGCTGCGCAGTGCCCATCCGGCACTCTATCATGCCGTTTTTACGTTGCTTCTTCGGGAAGTCAAGGCCGACAGCCGTGTGCTGGATGCCCGTAAGACCGAGAATGTGGCGGCGCTGGCATTGGGAGACCGTGTCAGCGGCGAGATCGAGCTGGGGCAGGGGATCTGTGCCCGGGTGGAATACACAGACCTGTGTATGGTCAATCCTCATCTTGAGGCACAGCACGAGAGCAGGGAAGAGATCGAACTGCATCCCGGCGTTCCCGTTCTGTGGAACGGATGGGAGATCGAACTGGATGCTGCCGAAGGCATTACGTTTGCTGTCGATGCCATCGAAGGGCCTGTGGTCGTCCGCAGCCGACGCATCGGTGACCGTATTGCGCTGAGCAGCGGACACAAGAGCATCAAAAAATTGATGATCGACCGAAAAATTCCGGCAAAAAGCCGTGACAGAATCCCTTTAATATGCGATAATAATAAGGTACTGCTGGTGGGCGATATCGACTATGACCGCCATGCCGCAGGCCATCATTCCAAATCTGTTAAAATCAAATGCAGGAGGATAATGCTATGAGCCACAATCTGTATGAAGATGTAAAGGAAACCCCTATCTATACAAAGGAAGAGATCCAGGCCGTTGTTGCACGTATGGGCGCTGAGATTTCCCGTGACTATGCCGACAAGAACCCCGTTATGATCTCGGTTCTGCGCGGCGCATTTGTTTTCATGGCCGACCTGGTCCGCGCCATCACCGTTCCCTGTGAGATCGACTTCATGGCGGTTTCCAGCTACGGTGCAGGCACAGAATCTTCCGGTCGCGTTCGAATTCTTAAAGATTTAGACACAAATGTCGAGGGCCGTCATGTTATTATTGTAGAGGACGTTCTCGACAGCGGTGTTACCCTCTCCAAGCTGATCGAGATGTTCAAGAGCCGCGGCTGCGCATCCCTGGCCGTTGCTACCATGTTCGATAAGCCCGATCGCCGCAAGGCACATGTCGAAGTTGCCTATAACGGCCTGGTCATCCCCAACGAGTTCGTCGTTGGTTATGGCCTCGACTACGCAGAAAAGTATCGCAATCTGCCTGACCTCTGCGTTTTAAAGCCTGAAGTTTACACAAAATAAGATCAGGAGGAGGGGCTTGCCCCTCCTATCTTATGGTTTGTAAACGGCATAAAACTGTAAACAAATCTTGTTTAAATACATCACCCTGAAGGAGTGAAGCATCCCCTTGAATAACCCCAACAACAACAACGGCAACCGTCCCGGCGGACGCAAGCCCAATACGCCCCCCATGAAGGGTATGGGCTTCGGCCTGTACTTTATCCTGCTGCTCATTCTGCTGGGCACCATCGGCATGTTCCTGGATTTCCCCAAAGAGGGAGAAGCTGTTGCCTACAGCGACGTCATTGCCCACTTTGAGAATGAAGAGGTCAAGGCATTTGTCATCGAAGGCAACCTGCTGACCATGCAGCTGCGCACAGAAGGCGACCCCATTGTAAGTTATGAGCTGCCCGGTGTAGATATCTTCTATTACGACCTGGGCGAGACCATTTCCGAGCAGAGAGCCGAAGGCATCATCGAAATGCAGGATTTCCAGGTGGAAAAGACCTCGATGCTGTCGATGTTCATGCCTTATATCATTATGCTGGGTCTGATCGGTCTGTTCTGGTTCTTCATGATCCAGAAGCAGGGCGGCGGTGCAGGCGGCGCCATGAATTTTGGCAAGTCCCGCGCCAAGAAGGCTGACCCCAGCCAGATGAAGGTCACCTTTAAGGATGTGGCCGGCGCGAACGAAGAAAAGGCCGATCTGCAGGAGGTCGTCCAGTTCCTCAAGTCTCCCCAGAAGTTCCTCGGCCTGGGCGCTCGTATTCCCAAGGGCGTTCTGCTGGTTGGCCCTCCGGGCACCGGTAAGACCCTGATCGCCAAGGCGGTCGCCGGCGAAGCAGGTGTTCCCTTCTATTCCATTTCGGGTTCCGACTTCGTTGAGCTGTATGTCGGCGTTGGCGCATCCCGTGTCCGCGATCTCTTTGGCGAAGCCAAGAAGAACGCTCCCTCTATTGTATTCATCGACGAGATCGACGCAGTCGGCCGCCGCAGAGGCGCCGGTCTGGGCGGCGGTCACGACGAACGCGAACAGACACTGAACCAGCTGCTGGTTGAGATGGACGGTTTTGGCAACAACTCGGGCGTCATCGTTATGGCGGCCACCAACCGTGCCGACATCCTCGACCCCGCGCTGCTCCGTCCCGGCCGCTTTGACCGCCAGATCTACATCGGCGTTCCCGATATTCAGGGCCGCCGCGAGATCCTGCAGGTCCATGCCGCAGGCAAGCCTTTTGAGGAGGGCATCTCCTTTGACGCCATCGCCGGCAAGACCGTCGGCTTCACCGGTGCCGACCTGGAGAACCTGCTCAACGAAGCCGCACTGCTGGCAGCTCGTGCCGATCGTAAGGCCATTACAACAGCCGACCTGGACAATGCTTATCTCAAGGTCATCATGGGCAATGAGAAGAAGAGCCGTGTCATCTCCGACCATGAGAAGAAGCTGACCGCTTATCATGAAGCCGGTCATGCGCTGGTCACCCGTCTGCTGCCTTCCCAGGATCCTGTCCATCAGGTTTCCATCATCCCCCGCGGCCGTGCCGGTGGTTTCACCATGAGCCTGCCCAAGGAGGATAAGTACTACGCTTCCAAGAACGAGATGCTCGACGAGCTGGTCGTTCTGCTGGGCGGCCGCGTTGCCGAAAAGCTGGTTCTGGATGATATCTCCACCGGCGCTTCCAACGACATCGAGCGTGCTACAAGTATCGCTCGCGGTATGGTCACCAAGTATGGTATGAGCGATAAGCTGGGCCCCATCAGCTACCATTCCAACGAAGAGGTCTTCCTGGGCCGCGATTTTGCCCAGAGCAAGAACATCTCCGATGCCACAGCGGCCATGATCGACGCTGAGGTCAAGGCCATTGTCGACGGTGCATATAATCGCTGCACACAGATGATTTCCGACAATATGCCCATGCTGGATAAGATCGCCGATGCCCTCATGAAGTATGAGACCATTGGTGAAAAGCAGTTTGCTGCCCTTTTTGAGCAGGAAGATGCCGATCTGAGCCAGATTCACGAAGACGGCCTGCTGGGCCTCGAAAAGACTTCCGCAGTTGAAGAAGAGACCAAGGAAGAAGCATAAACACCCACACCCGGCAGAATCCCTGCCGGGTGTTTTACTATGCAGGAAAGGAGAACCATCATGCACATTGATCTGCCTTCGGCGGCCATACAGGCCATCGAAATTCTGGAATCCTGTGGGCATCGTGCCTATGTGGTGGGCGGCTGTGTCCGCGACGCCTGCCGTGGAGAAATACCTCATGACTGGGATATGACCACTTCGGCACGACCGGAAGAAACAGCGGCAGCTTTTGCAGGGTATACCGTCATTGAAACAGGTATTCAGCATGGAACGGTCACCGTGCTGATGGAGGGGCAGCCTCTGGAGATCACCACATTCCGTACAGAAGGCGCCTATGCCGACCATCGCCATCCCGATGGTGTTACCTTTGTCCGGGATCTGGAAGCCGATCTCGTTCGCCGTGATTTTATGGTCAACGCCATGGCCTATCATCCGAGAGAGGGCCTCATCGATCCTTTTGGCGGCCGGGAGGATATTCAAAAAGGTATTCTGCGGGCTGTAGGAGATCCCGACCGCCGCTTTGAAGAGGATGCCCTCCGCATCCTGCGCGGTCTGCGCTTTGCTGCCCGATTGGGATATACCATCGAGGAAGAGACCCGCGCAGCCATGTCGCGTAAAGCCCATCTGCTGTGCCACGTATCGGTCGAGCGTATTCTGGAAGAACTGCGCAAACTGGTTATGGGAGAGCATATTTTAAATATTCTGCTGACCTGTTCGGATGTACTGGCTGCTGTTTTGCCGGAAATCTTTCCTATGGTGGGCTTTGATCAGAACAACCGCCATCACATCTATGATGTATGGACCCATACCGCCCATGCAGTTACCCAGGCCGAGAGCGATCCCATCGTTCGTCTGGCTATGCTTTTCCATGATGTGGGCAAACCGGCCAGCTATACCGTCGACTTCCACGGAGAAGGCCATTTTTATGCCCATGCCAAGCTGAGCGGTGAGCTGACAGATGCCATTCTCCAACGTCTCAAGTGCGATACCTATACCCGTACGGAGGTTGTCTGGCTGGTCACACACCATGACTATTCCATCCGCGAGGATGACCGTACGGTACGCCGCCTGCTTTCACGATTCGGTTATGATCGAGCGCGCCGTCTGCTGCTGGTCAAGATGGCGGATAATGCCTCCCATGCCCCCGAATATACCGAGCGCGGTGTCATTGCGTGCCGTCTGCTGGACAGATTGGATGCGGTGCTGGCCCAGCAGCCTTGTCTGACCCTGCGAGATCTTGCCCTTAACGGACGGGATCTTATGGCCATGGGGTATACCGGTCCGGCCATCGGCAAGGCTTTGCAGCGCTTATTGGATGCCGTCGTCGATGGTCTGTGTGAAAACGATCGGGAAGCGCTGATCGCATATCTGAACTCATAAAAACACAACACCCCACCGGACGACCCGGTGGGGTGTTTTCTGCTATTGGGCAGAGAGAGCGGCAGCAAGGATGGCTTCGGCTGTACCGTTCCATGCCCAGCTTTCGTTGAAATAGGAAGGGTGGGGATCAGAAATGCACAATGCCTGTCGGATCATTTCTTCGGCTTCTGCATATCGCGCCTGAGAAAGATACAGCTGTGCCAGTTCAATATAGCCTTCTCGCATGGTAGGACAGGTTTGGATGGCGCGCAGATCGTGGGCTTCGGCCCGGATTGGCTGACCCAATGTAAGATAACATCGTGCGATGTCACGCAGGGAAGCTGACTGTTCGGCATCCCATGTTTCCAGTTCAACATGACGGGAAAGGGTATCGATGGCTGCCTGCCATTGGCCGTGATAAAGATACTCCCGACCCAGATAGCGCAGCATACGCGGATCATGGGGATATTCACGAACGGCCTGTTCCAGCATGGGCAGGTAGAAAGCGCGGGATTTGGAGCGGTCGGGCAGGTGGTAAAGTCGGATATCGGTGCAGGTGGCCACCCGTTCTGCGCCCATAGGTAGGAGGGCTTCGTGGATGGGCCAGGCCCAAAGGTAGCCTTTGCGGCTGTGGATCAGGCTGCGAAAGAAGAAGCTGCCGTCGTCACCGTAATAAAAGGGGTAAGACAGGCGTGTGGTATCGGACTGCCAGGCCTGCTCCAGGGCCTTACGCCAACCGGGGGCAAAAACTTCGTCCAGGTCACAGCAGACACAGATATCGTAATCCAGCGGAACAAGGCTGAGGGCAAGGTTACGAGCTACATCAAACCGCCATGGTGTGATATTGGTCTCGTGCACCACTGCCCCCAGATCCCGAAGGATCCGGGGGCTATCATCGGTCGAACCGGTGTCCAGAATGAAGATGCCATCGGCTTCTTTCATGGAGGTCATGAAGCGGGGGGCGTGGGCAGCTTCATTCTTGCAGATGGCATAAACGGCGATTTTTGCCATTTAACCCAGCTTCATAACGGTGATATAGCTGTCGCTGAAGGTGAAGCCGCCCGGGGTGGTGACAACGGTAATATCGGCAGGAACGGTGGAGATCGACAACGGTGCGTTGAGGACGATGGTGGCGATGCCGGCGGTATCAAAGGTGGCCTGCGCCAATGCACCGGGGATAAGCGTACCATCCACAGCCAGCTGTACGGTGACTGTCTGGTTGGGATCGGTGGTCACAGGGGTGACCTGGCTGTTGAAGAGTACCTGATAAAAGCCGCTTTCTTCGGCGGTAATGGTGGCAGTGCCCTCGGTATGGCTCAATGCCGAGCCGGACACCAGAGAACCTTCGCTGAAGAGCAGAGCTGCACCCGATTCGGGGGTCTGCTCAGTGGTATTGTAGGTGGCCAGCGCCTGTACCGTGCCGGCAGGGCCGGTGGCACCTGTTGCACCTGTAGCACCTGTCACACCCGTGGCACCTGTAGCACCTGCAGCACCTGCAGCACCTGTAGCACCTGTAGCGCCTGCAGCACCTGTAGCGCCTGCAGCACCTGTTGCACCTGTCGCGCCTGTAGCACCCGTGGCACCTGCAGCACCCGTAGCACCTGTCGCACCCGTAGCACCTACAGCACCTGTCGCACCTACAGACCCCATAGGACCAATGGAGCCCATGGGACCGGTTGCACCTGTCGGACCGGCAGGGCCGGTGGGGCCGGCGATCAGCGAGGGACAGCATGGGATGGGATAACAGAACTGCTGGGGCATACAAGGCCATGTGCCGGGACAGGGCTGGGGTGTAGGCTGCGGCGCAGAGCGTTCTTCACGGCAGGGGGTACGGGGAATGGAAAAACCGCTGCTGTACTGGGCACAGTTGATGGTCTTTGTGCGGCAGCAGTCAAAATCAGAATGATCGGGCATAGGATACCTCCGAAAATAAGATGGCCTGTGGAGGCCTCAGGACAATATATGAAGCAGAGCTGCCGTTTGTGCCGGGGACAGGCATTGAAAGCCGGGGCGAATTTTGGTATTATATTTATGTATGAGTATTTTTAAAGGAGTTTGCCCCATGAAGATATATAAGTTCCTGTCCTTGCTGCTGGCTGTACTGCTGCTGGTGGGCTGCGGACAGACCAAAGAAGAAACGAAAGAAGAGATCGAGGCTGAAGTCGAAGCCGAGA
>JAFYOK010000260.1 GCA_017560175.1 Clostridia bacterium
CGCCATCGGCCTCGACAAACCCCACCGCGCCATCTTCGACTATGCCATGTCCCTCTGCCCCGATTGCGATCGCCACATCATGGTGGGCGACAATATCAACGCCGATATCGGCGGCGGCAAGGCTGCCGGCATGGAGACAGTATATGTCCATCGTGGTGAACACCCTGATGCCGACCATTGTTTCGATGCCCTGCTGCCCATCCTCGACCTGTTCTAAGAAAGAGCTTTAAATGCAAAAAACGGACTGTATATTGAATACAGTCCGTTTTCTTTTGTTTTGATATTGCTTTTTGTTTTGATTATTCCGCAATCAGCTTGCTCTTCTTCTTCCAGTTACCGCTGAGGAAGTAGGTGCCGCCGATGAGGAAAGGTACAAAGGAGGCCATCTCGCCGCCGATCCACAGACCCATATAGCCATAGCCCATAGCTAGGCCAAAGAGGGCCGACAGACCGATACGAGCCAGTACGCCGTCCAGAATAGCGACCGCCAGATTGAGCTTGGAGTTGCCCGAGCCGTTGATGAGGGTCATCATACAGCTGCGGAGAGACATGGATGCAAACATCATCAGCGATACGGGAACAAACTCACGGCAGACTTCCAGAACTGCCATATCATCGGTAAAGACACCGAATACTGCATCGGGGAAGAAGAATACCGCAGCCGAGAAGATGGCCGCAACGGTGGCGTTGATGGCAAAGGTGGTGCCGATGACCTTGGGAACGCGGTCATACTTGGCTGCACCGATGCTCTGGCCGTTCATGGCACCGCCGGCTGTCGAGAAGGCATTACCGAACATATTGACGATATTGCCCAGCTTGTTGCCAACGCCCGAAACTGCCGAGATGACAACGCCGTAGGAGTTGATCCATGCATGGACGAACATCTTGGAGAATGTGATGGCTGCCGACTGGATGACCATGGGGATACCCAGAGAAATCATGGGCTTGAAAACATCCTTATGGATGCGGAAGCTGGAGGGCTTGAAGTCGAAACCGAACTGCTCACGCATACGATAGAGCAGGATGATCGAGCTGGTGAAGCTGACAGCCTGTCCGATAACGGTGGCCAGCGCCGCACCCATGGCGCCCATACCCCATCTGCCAACAAAGAGCAGGTCGAGGATCAGGTTGATGATCGCCGCTGTGGCGATGAACTGGAAGGGATGCTTGGAGTCACCCATACCGCGCAGTACAGCCGAGACCATATTGTAACCATAAATAAAGACCAGACCGCTGAGGCAGACCAGAACATACGATTTAACATCGGGAACAGCTTCCTGGGGTGTATTCAGCAAACCGATAATGCCTTCGTGGAAGACCATACCTACCACCATAATGGTGACTGCACAGAGGAACAGGAAGGTAAACATGGTACCGATCAGCTTGGTGACCTTGTCCTTACGTCCTGCACCGGTATACTGGGAAATGATGATCTGGCCGGCGCTGGAAAAACCCATGGCAACAAAGGTCAGCATATTGAGGATATCGCCGCCGATGGATACCGCCGACAGACCGACGCTGCCGACATATTTGCCGACGACGATCATATCGACCATATTATAAACGGCCTGCAGAAGATTGGACAGGAATAAGGGGGTGGCAAAGGCGATCAGACCCTTGGGAACGCTGCCTGTCGTCAGGTCCCGCCCCATTCTCTTTTTGGCTTCCATTGGAATAAGCCTCCGTTTCTGTTAACTATTTAATAATTATACCACCGTTGACACTATAAAATCAACGGTAAAAGCCCCACAGCCATTCACTGTGGGGCCATAAATGACGTTATTTGACCTGTGCGTAGCAGCAAAGTACGCTGCCCTCGCCCAGCAGGATGGTGTCTTCCTCTTCGCTTTCGATGACCAGCAGCTCGCCGCCCTCCATCATATAGCTTTCACCGTTGACCAGCACATTGGTCTCGGCAATGGGATAAAAGGCACTCAGGCCCTTTTCGATCTTTGCCATGCCGGAAGTCAGCTCCATACGGCCCTCGGCCTCCTTGAGCATGAGATTGAAATCCAGTGCCTTGCCGACACAATGGGTTTCGATGCCGCCCGAGAAATGATAAGGCTCGCTCATGGGGCCCATGACCACAGGAGACTGACCGGGATGGGTCAGTGTGAATCCGCCCATCAGCGGTGTGATCCAACGGTCAACGCCGGGCAGCGGTGTGAAATCACTCTCTTCCAGATCGACTGCCGCCGAACTGATACGAACATTGAAGCGGCGGGATGCATAATCGGCATCGGCAGGGTAAATATAGAGCTGGGTAGTGGTGCCGCCCGACCAGGCCGAAGTTGTATAGGCATTTTTTCTGATATGTGTGACTTTCATGACTTGTACCTCTTCTCAGATAACTTTCTTCTATCATAACACAAAAGATAAAAAACTTAAAATTCTCCTATAAAAAACAAAAAAGCTTCCGATGGAAGCTTTCTGTCATAGTGATAGTGATCGAGGATGTGATTGAGGAATATGAGCACCTGTTATTTTCTCTGGCTTTAATATACCACCCCCAATATTTAAAAGCAAATACAAATATCGGATATGCTTTCAGAACCTTATCGGCTTTTTTAATAAAGCCGAATGATTTACTCTATTTCAAAAAGCGACAATTAAAATCGTTGACAATTTAAAAAGAGTGTGCTAAAATGATATGGCATCGTTGAGGAGAGATGGTCGAGTGGTTTAAGGCACCGGTCTTGAAAACCGGCGATGTGCAAGCATCCGTGGGTTCGAATCCCACTCTCTCCGCCAACCTTTTGGCGGACATAATTGAACAGATTTGGAGAAATACCCAAGTGGTGAAGGGGCTCCCCTGCTAAGGGAGTAGGGCGTGAAAGCGTCGCGAGGGTTCAAATCCCTCTTTCTCCGCCAGAAAAACACCTACGAAAGTGGGTGTTTTTTATTTTCCCAAGAGGGATTTGGACCCGATTTTGCGCCAAACTATAAAAACCG